>CAZYMK010000070.1:10989-12561 GCA_964648885.1 uncultured Geobacter sp.
CTGGTTCCGATTCTGGTTCTGGTTCCGATTCAGGCTCAGCCTCAAATGCAAGAGCAGCTGCCGAGGTGACCGGCAACGGCTCAGGCATAGACCAGATCGAGGCGACCGTAGGCGGTTCAAGCGGCTGCGCCACCGACAGCACGGCTTCAGTCACCGGGGCTGCCGGTGTCAGGATCGACCAGGGATCGTCAACCACGGCAGCCACCGGTTTCACCCGCTCAACCAGGGTGTCGTCAAACAGCTCTTCAGGCTTGCTCGGTTCTAAAACCGGTTGCAGGTCACCTTCTTCAATAATGTCCTCTTCGGTAAATTCAATCAACTCAAGATCGTCCTCAATCAATGCAGCTGCCCGACCTTGCAATGCCTCAAGCTCAACCCGGGCGGTCATGTCGGCAGGCGAGAACTCAAGCAGGGTCTGCAAGGTACGCACTGCTGCACGGTCCTGTCCGGCTTCACGGTACAGCTGCGCCAGCATCCGTTGCGCCTCTACGTTCTCGGGCACTGCCTCGGTAACCACCTCCAGCGCTGTGCGGCACTCATCCAAAAGCCCTTTCTGGTGGCAGATCCGTGCCAGGGCCATCTGACCGGTAACATAGCCGGGGTGCTTGGACACGCCGGTACGGGCCGTTGCCAGGGCATCATCCAGCAGGCCGGCCCGCAGATAGACCTCTGCCAGGGGGGCAAAGCAGTATGAAGACGGCTCCTGCTTCAACCGCTCCTCATACGCCTTAATCTCACTCCAGAAGGACTCCGTTGACGACATAACGCCTACCTCCCTGTTCCACAGGCTGCAACCAGTTCGGCTGGTGTCACCTGATGAAATACATGTGCACCGATACCCTGATTACAGACATACTGCAAGGTACCGGAGCGATTTTTCTTGTCACGGCCCAGGGCCTGCACCAGTGCCTCTTCTTCGACCAGCGGGGCAACCGTCGGCAACCCCATCCGTTGCAGCAGCCTCACAATCCGTTCAGCATCAGCGCTGCTGCAATATCCTTCATGCACCGAAAAGCCGGCTGCCATTGCCATACCGATAGCCACCGCCTCGCCATGCAGCAGATCCTGATACCCGGCCAGGGTCTCAAAGGCGTGCCCCAGGGTATGCCCGTAATTCAGCACTGCCCGCAGGCCCGATTCCCGCTCATCCTGTTCCACCACCCAGGCCTTGATCTCACAGCAGCGGGCAATCACCCGTTCCAACAGCTGCGGGTTCAGCTGCAGCAGTGCCTCGGTCTCGGACTCCAGCAGGGTAAACAGCTCCGCATCCAGCACAGCGCCATATTTGACCACCTCAGCCAGCCCGGCCCGGTAGTGGCGCTCCGACAAGGTTTTCAGCGTACTTACATCAGACAGTACCAGCCGGGGCTGATAAAAGGCGCCAATCAGGTTCTTGCCCAGCGGGTGATCAATACCGGTCTTGCCGCCAACGCTGCTGTCCACCTGGGCCAGCAGTGTGGTCGGCACCTGTACGAACGGAATACCGCGCAGATAGGTGGCTGCGGCAAAACCGGCCAAATCCCCCACCACGCCGCCGCCTAAGGCCACAATAAAAGAATGACGGTCAAGCCC
>CAZYMK010000071.1:0-12535 GCA_964648885.1 uncultured Geobacter sp.
GGTTCACCATCTACGTATGCCTATGCAGTTGATGAGGCGCGGATGCATCTGGTGCCGGCCGACATCCTGAAAAATGATATGGCTGTTGGCGGCGGCATGCGCAACTTCATGGTCAGCCCGATCGTGCGCAACTGTACTTTCAAAAACAATTACTCTCCCAAAGGCGGGGCCGTCTACAACGTCCATAAACCGGGCGGTATACAGGCCAAGTTCATCAATGTCGATTTTATTGAAAACACCGCCCAGGTACGGGGCGGTGCAGTCAGCAACGATCTGGGTGCCATGCCGGTCTTTATAAACTGCCGCTTCCTCAAGAGCCGTAGCCAGGATAAAGGCGGGGCTCTGTACAATGATTTTGCCGCCTCACCGCTGCTGCTTAACTGCCTGTTTGAGAACAACAGTGCGGTCAGCGCCGGAGCCATTGGCAATGACGGCGGCTCGTCACCATTGCTGGTCAATGTCACCATCAGGAACAATCGTGCCGACAGCGGACTGGGTAGCGGGCTCTACCAGGGGACCGGTGCCAACAACAACCCGGTGCTGATCAAGTCGATCGTTGATGACATCTATAACTGGCATGAGGATCTGGTTGCCGTACTCGATTCAACCGTTCCTCAAGGGCAGACCGTGCCGCTGAAACGTTTCATTGCCATCAGCGATCTGGCCGGTCAGATTACAGAAGAGGAGCTGCGTGATCTGCCGGACACTGGTGCCGGGTACCAGCCAACGCTGGACGGCAATGGTCTGCTCGTGCATCCCCTAGTCGGCAAGTTGCTGAATTTCCTCAATCAACATAAGGCCACCATTACCGATGAATATGTCCGTCCGGCAGTTAACCGCACGGCTTCTGCAGCGGCGGTGATCCATCTGGTTCCATCAGCCGATGCTGCGTCCGGCGGTGACGGCAGTTCCTGGAACAGTCCCCTTACCGACCTGCAGCAGGCGATTGAACTGGCTTCACTGAGCAAGGCACCGGTCTGGATCAAGGTCGGTACCTACCGTCCGTTGCAACGTGAAGAGGAGAGGATCGCTGCCTTTATCCTCTATGACAATGTCAAGCTCTACGGCCGGATTCAGCGGCACAGAAACCGCGTTGAATCAACGGGGTACGGGGCAAGCCACCATTCTCAGCGCCCTTACAACCACCGGGGATTTCTGTTATCCCCATGTGATCTACGGTGCGAACAATGCGGTGCTGGACGGGCTGACCATCCGTGACGGCAAGGCGGACGGCATGACCTATAACGGCAAGGGGGGCGGTCTGTTAGCCTATCATGCCGGCAAAACCTTTCTGCCTCACGATCCGGCCATCGGTTTCACCATGGTCATCAATAACTGTTGCTTTGAGAATAACGAGGCGCTGGAGGGTGGAGCCATCTACGCCTTTGGAAAGGCTGAACTGACGGTTACGAACACAACCTTTGAGAACAACCGGGCAATGTACGGTGGCGCTGTCATGGACCGCGAGGGGAATCGTTCAAGCTACACGGGTTGCTCCTTTATCGGTAACAGCGCCACGATTGACGGTGGGGACTACTACGCTGATTACGGTTCCCACGTTACCTTCAGCGAGAATACCTTTACCGGCAACAGCGCACAGAAGCATGGCGGCGCCATCTATGAGATCAGCCGCGCCTCGCAACTGGAGGCAACCGAGGTCAGTGTGGCAGGGGGGCAGTTCAGCAACAACAGTGCAGACGAGGGTGCCAGTATTTTCAATCTTGATACCAGTGTGCTGGCGGTGAAGAACGTTGTCTATCCTGCAGGTTCAATCAGCGGAATTTTCAAGGAGTAACAGAAAGGTGGTTGACACCCGATCTTCCGATTTACGAACGGCCTGCCACAATATTGTGGCAGGCCGTTCGTACAAAACAGAGGGTGGAGGTGGGTGCTATTTCTTCAGTGCCTGAGCCATGGCTTGACCCATACCAGTGGGTGAAGTAGACACAGTGACACCGCATTCCTGCAGGGTGCGGATCTTGTCTTCTGCCTTGCCCTTGCCACCGGTGATGATGGCGCCGGCATGGCCCATCCGTTTGCCCGGAGGGGCCGTGCTGCCGGCGATAAAGGCTGCAACCGGTTTTTTCATGTTTTCCTTGATCCAGTGAGCCGCCTCTTCCTCAGCCCCGCCACCAATCTCGCCGATCATGAAGACCGCCTCGGTGTCCGGATCCTCGTTGAACATCTTTAAGACATCAATGTACTTCATGCCGATGATCGGGTCGCCACCGATGCCGACGCAGGTGGATTGACCCATGCCCATGTCGGTTAGCTGCTTGACCGCTTCATAGGTGAGGGTGCCGGAGCGTGAGACCACGCCAATTTTACCCGGTAAATGGATATAGCCCGGCATGATCCCCAGCTTGCACTGGCCAGGGGTGATGATACCGGGACAGTTGGGGCCCACCAGCCGGGTCTTGCTCTGGGCCTGCACGGCGCGGGCTAAGACCATATCGCGGACCGGGATCCCTTCGGTGATGCAGACCGCCAGCTCCAGGCCGGCATCACAGGCCTCCAGAATGGCATCGGCAGCGCCTGGAGGGGGCACAAAGATCATCGAGACCGTGGCGCCGGTATATTTGACTGCTTCGGCTACGGTATTGAAAACCGGGATCCCTTCAATATGGACACCGCCTTTACCGGGGGTAACACCGGCAATGATCTGGCTGCCGTAGGCCCGGCACTGCTGGGTATGGAACAGGCCGCTCTTGCCGGTAATCCCCTGCACCAGTATTTTTGAGTCTTTATTGATCAGAATTGACATGGCTGCATTCCCCCTTAGGCCTGTGCCAGCATGGTAACTATTTTCTGTGCGCCGTCTCCCAGATTTTCGCCGATCTGGACATTCAGGCCTGAGTCAAGCAGCAGTTTTTTGCCGTCTTCCACATTGCTGCCATCCATCCGGACCACGATCGGCAGGGAACATTGGACTTCACTGGCAGCCTCAATGATCCCCTGGGCAATAACATCACAGCGCATGATGCCGCCGAAGATGTTGACAAAGACCGCCTGCACGTCGCCGTCCTGCAGGATGATCTTGAACGCTTCGGCCACTTTTTCTCTGGTGGCCCCGCCCCCTACATCCAAAAAGTTGGCCGGTTCTCCGCCAAACTCATTCAGCACGTCCAGGGTGGCCATGGCCAGACCGGCGCCGTTGACCATGCAGCCGATATTACCGGTCAACTTGATGTAGGCCAGGTCATATTTACCGGCAGTGATCTCCAGCGGGTCAAGCTGGGAATAGTCCATCATGTCGGGGTACTCGCGGTGGCGGTAAACCGCGTTGTCGTCAAAAGATATTTTCGCATCCATGGCCAGAAGCCAGCCGGCCTTGGTGACCACCAGTGGGTTGATCTCAACCAGCAAACAGTCTTTTTCAAGACAGCATTTATAGGTGTTAAGGATCAGTTCAACACAATCTTCGCAAACTGCCCCGGAAAGCCCCAGGGCCAAGGCGATCTTGCGGGCCTGGTAGGTGCGCAGTCCGGTGAATGGATCAATGGTCAGGACATGGATCTTCTCCGGTGCCTTCTGGGCCACCTCTTCGATATCCATGCCGCCTTCTGCCGAGGCGATCAGGCAGTAGCGTGACGTCTCCCGATCAAGGGTGATGGAGAGGTAGAATTCACGGGCGATCTCAACGGTCTCTTCCACCAGAATCCGCCGTACCTTCAGCCCTTCCGGCCCGGTCTGTTTGGTAACCAGGCGCTTGCCGAACAGTTCCTTGGCAACATCGGCAGCCTGTTCCGGGTGGTGGACGATCTTAACCCCGCCGGCCTTGCCCCGCCCACCGGCATAGATCTGGGCCTTGACCACGCAATGACCGCCCATCATCTTGGCGGCCCGCTCTACCTGATCAGCGGTTAAGGCCACCATGTTGCGGGGTACCGGAATGCCGTAGGTGCTTAAGATTTCCTTTGCCTGGTACTCGTGGATATTCATAGTTCCCTCCCTGGGATTATGTGTATACAGAACACTATACCAGTCTTGAGCCGGACTACAAGTGCTATTTATTGCTGGTAAAAATATATGGCGTGACTAAAACTTTGATTGGCGGGACAATTCAGCCTCTGAGAGTCGCAGATAGGTGGGGAGTAGTAGTTCCGGCGGCACAGCGCCTGAAGTGAGGTACTGTTGTTCGGCCAATCGACAGCCGGCAGCCGGGCGGGGGACTGCAAGAAAAGGAGCAGCAAAACAGGCATGGACGCCAATCTGCTCAACGATCAGATCATGGTAACGGTCGGCACCCTCTCCCAGAAAAAGGGTAGGGGAGCTGACATGGCTGAGGAAATCAGCAGGAGCGGCCACGCAGTCGCTTACGACAACCTCAGGATAATCTGTCACGCGGTACAGTCCGGTGTAGACCTCGTTTTTGCGGGCGTCCAGCATTGGACAGATCGACAAGCCGGTGTGGGGAAGGTTCATGGCCAGCATGGCCAGACTTGATACGGTTACAGACGGTTTCTTCTGGGCCAGTGCCAGTCCCTGGATTGCTGCAATGCCGGTGCGTATGCCGGTGAAGGAACCGGGGCCTGCAGCGCAGGCAAACAGGTCAATATCAGCAACAGTAAGGCGACAGTCTGCCAGAAGCCGTTGAAGCAGAGGCAATAACAGGCGATTCTGCAGACCGCCCGGGGCATCCTGCAGGATCTCTGCCACCAGTCGGCCATCGCGGGTCAGGGCGATGCCTGCCCGTGCGGTGGCCGTCTCAATACAGAGGGTGATCATATCCTTCCGCTGAAAAAGTAGCGGATGATATCATTGTAAAAGGCCAGCACCATCAACCCTATCAGCATAATCATTCCGGCCTGCTGGGCATATTCACGCACCTTTTGCGGCACCGGCCGACGGATGATGGCTTCAATGGTGTAAAACATCAGGTGTCCGCCATCAAGCACCGGTATGGGCAACAGGTTCAGGATGCCCAGGTTGATCGAGACCACCGCCAGCAGCATCAAGAAGGTCGCACCTCCGGTCTGGGCGGCCTTGTTGGCCATGTCAGCGATCATCATCGGACCACCAAGGCTGTCAAGCGGTACCACCCCCTGAAACAGCTTGACCAGTGACAACACCGTCAGTTTGGTGATCTCCACGGTCTTGTCGCTGCCAAGCTTCAGAGAGTCAATCAGGCTAAATCGTTCCGTAACTACTTCATAGGAAGGGGAAACGCCAATGATCGGTTTTTTGATGGTCTCACCGAACATGTTCTTTGTTTCGCCCAGTTGTGGCTGCAGTTGTACGGTGATCTGCTGTCCGTTACGCAGGATTGAGAGGGTGACCGAGTCGGTCACACCGGCCATGCGGCCGGAAAAGTCTTCCCATTGCCTGACCTTGTGGCCGTCGATCGCGGTGATCAGATCGCCTTTGACGATACCGGCCTGTGCCGCAGGTTTGTCAGGCATCACTTCGCCGACAGCAGCCTTCAGGATCGGCATACCGCCCAGGTAGAGCATGATCAGCAGCAGCCAGGCAAAGACCATATTAAAGAGCGGCCCGGCAAAGACAATGGCCATCCGTTGTGCGATGCTCTTATGGGCAAAGGAACGGGCCTTCTCAGCTTCGGTCAGCTTGTAAGGCTCCACCGATGCTGCTGCGCCTTCCCGTTCATACTCCTGCTCGATCATCTCGATCTCACTGAAGCCGCCTTCACCGTACATCTTGACATACCCGCCCAGTGGAAAGGCAGAGATCAGGTATTCAGTCTCACCAATCTGGCGTCCGAACAGCTTTGGGCCAAAGCCAAGCGAAAATTTTTCTACTCTGACCCCAGACCATTTGGCTACCAGGAAGTGTCCCAGTTCGTGGACAAAGATCAGGATACCGAGTACCAGAATAAAATTGACAACGATCATAGTGACCTGCCTGTTTGGAGGGTTTTGCTCAGTTCTCGTGCGGTGGCGCGACCCCACTGGTCCACCTCCAGCACCTCTTCAATCGAGCCCAGCCTGTGGGCCCGATGGCTGTCCATGGTTTTCTCAATCAGTGCTGCAATCTGCAGGTAGGAGATCTCGCCCAGCAGGAACGATTCAACGGCCACTTCGTTGGCGGCGTTCATGACAGTGGGCATGCTTTCACCCTCGCCCATGGCACGATAGGCCAACCCCAGGCAGGGGAACCGTTCAAGGTCAGGTTTGAAAAACGTCAGGCCGGACAGTTCGGTCAGGTCCAGCGGTTTCACGCCGGTGGAGACCCGTCCCGGATAGGAAAGGGCGTAGGCAATGGGGGCCTTCATATCCGGTGTACCCAGCTGGGCGATAACGCAGCCGTCAATGTACTCCACCATTGAGTGAATGATGCTCTGCGGGTGGATGTTGACGCTGATCTTGTCGGGCGGGACATCAAAGAGCCAGCGTGCCTCGATCACCTCCAGCCCCTTGTTCATCATAGTGGCAGAGTCGATGGTAATCTTGCGGCCCATACTCCAGTTGGGGTGATTCAGGGCGTCCTGAATGGTTACCTGCTGCAGGTGCTCGATAGGCGTGGCGCGGAACGGTCCCCCTGAAGCGGTCAGGATGATCTTGCTGATATCCTGGCTGCGGTGCCCTTCTATTGACTGAAATACAGCACTGTGCTCACTGTCCACCGGGTACAGTTTCACGCCATGTTCAGCCACCAGCTCCATGAACAGATGACCGGCGGTCACCAGGGTCTCCTTGTTTGCCAAGGCCAGATCCTTGCCGGCCTTGATAGCGGCAGAGGCGGGCAACAGACCTGCGGCCCCCACAATGGCGGCCACCACCATCTGGGTTCCAGGATATGAGGCAACCGCACAGAGACCTTCAGTGCCTCCCAGCAGTTGAACCTCGGTGTTGCCAAGCAGTTCCTTGAGGCGCGGGACATCGGCAGCGTCTGCAACTGCCGCCAGCTTGGGCCTGAAGACGCGAATCTGATGCGCCAGAAGCGCGATGTTTTTGGCGCCGGAGAGTGCGATAACCCGGAATTTATCAGGGTGGGCAGCAACGATCTCAAGCGTGCTGACGCCAATGGAGCCGGTGGAGCCAAGGATGGCGATCTGTTTCATGTCAGAACCTTCCAAACAGGTAGACTGCATAGTAATAGGTGACCGGTGCAGCAAAGATGATACTGTCCATCCGGTCAAGCACGCCGCCGTGGCCGGGAAAGAGGGTGCCGGAATCTTTCACGCCAAAGCTGCGTTTCAAAAGCGATTCAAAGAGATCACCGATCTGCCCGATGGTGCCGATGACCAGTGCCGTTATGACAGCATCAGCAAACCCGAGTGTAGCAAAAAAAGTGAATTTTGCCAGCAGTGTCCCAGCCAGGCTGCCGACCAGCCCACCCAAGGCTCCTTCAATACTTTTTTTGGGACTGACCGCTTCGTACAACCGATGTTTGCCAAAGGCGCTGCCAACGTAGTAGGCGGCCGAGTCGTTGGTCATGACAATCAGCATGATCAACAACAGCCAGCTGGTACCCTGGGGCAGCAGGCGAATCATCAGCAAATGGGCCATCAGAAACGGAATGTACAGGAAGGCAGTAGCAACCAGGGCAAGTTCCTGGGACGCCCTGGATATATCGCGCAGGCGGAACAGGAAATGGAAACCGGTCAGCAGAAAGGCGGCTGCCAGGGACATGATAAAGAAACGGCCATCGGCCAGGAGCGGCGTGGCAACGGCAAGAGCTGCCAGCAGGCTGAACGGTAATAGTTCCCCTTTGCGATCAGGCAGTGCCATACTGAAGAACTCCTGCATGGCAACCAGGCAAAGCAGGGCCAGCAAAAGCGCAAACAGCCAGGGCGGACCCTTGATGATGGTGAGCAGTACCAGCGGCAGCAGAACTAAGGCGGTCAGCAGGCGTTGTATGGTCAGCTCCTTTGATTCAGTTGGGCACTGGTCTTGCCGAAACGGCGTTCCCGCGCCTGGTAGTCGGCCAAGGCCCCGTGCAGGGCATTGACGGTCAGATCCGGCCAGTTGATCTCGGTAAAGTACAGTTCGGTATAGGCCAGCTGCCAGAGCAGGAAGTTGCTGATCCGCATCTCACCGCTGGTTCTGATCAGCAGATCCGGGTCAGGCAGTCCGCTGGTATCAAGCCGGCTCGCAAACAGTTCTTCCGTAACCTGCTCAGGAGTCAGGCTGCCGTCTGCAACCTGCCGGGCGATGCATGCTGCAGCCCTGACAATTTCCTGCCGACCACCGTAGGAAAGTGCCAAAGTCAGTACCATGCCGGTGTTGGCTGAGGTCTGCTGCAGGGCATCGTCAAGGATCTGATTCACTTCCGGCGGCAGATCGTCACGATTGCCGATGATGTTAAGGCGGATGTTGTTCTTCAGCATCCGGCGCAGCTCGTTGCGCACATATTTTTTCAGCAGCGTCATCAGAGCCTGTACTTCAGACTTGGGTCGTGACCAGTTTTCTGATGAAAAGGCAAAGAGCGTCAGATACCTTATTCCCAGGTTATTCGACTCTTCCACCACCATCTGCACGGTTTCAGCCCCGCGATGATGGCCAATGATCCGCTTCAGTAAGCGCTGTTCCGCCCAGCGGCCGTTGCCGTCCATGATGATTGCCAGGTGGCGGGGCAGACGTGTTGGATCAAGCACGGACATGTCAGACTTCCATGACCTCTTTCTCTTTATGGGCCAGGATCTCGTCCAGTTTGGCAATCAGGCTGTCCGTGACGTTCTGTACTTCTTTTTCAGCTTTCTTCAGTTCATCTTCGGTGATGCTCTTGTCTTTTTCCAGCTTTTTCAGGTCGTCTATTGCCTTGCGTCTGATATTGCGAACCGCTACCTTATGTTCCTCATCCATTTTTTTGAGGCCCTTGACAATCTCCTTGCGGCGCTCCTCGGTCAGGGGCGGCAGGTTGAGGCGGATTTGCTTGCCGTCATTACCCGGTGTCAGGCCCAGGTTGGCATTGAGGATTGCCTTTTCTATCGGGCCGATCATCTTGGACTCCCAGGGGGTGATGGTGATCGTGCGTGGTTCCGGAACCGACAGGGTTGCCACCTGCGAGAGGCTGGAAGGGTTACCGTAATAGTCTATCTTGATCTCATCTAATAGTGCCGTGCTGGCCCGACCAGTACGGATCTTCTGGTACTCCTTGCGCAGATCTTCTGCTGTTTTTTCCATATGTGACTTCATCTCAGCAATAACTGGCTTGTACATGGTTACGCTCCTTGTACGATGGTACCGATTGATGCGCCGTTGATGACCTTGGTGATATTGCCCGGTGTGGTCAGGTCAAAGACGATGATCGGCAGATTATTGTCCATGCAAAGTGAGGTGGCGGTGGCATCCATCACCTGCAGCCCCTGTTGCAGCACATCAAGGTACGACAGCTCGTTATAACGGGTTGCGGTAGGGTCTTTCTTGGGGTCGGCGGAGTAGACCCCGTCTACCTTGGTCCCCTTCAGGATAACTTCGGCGTTGATTTCCATGGCACGCAGGCTTGCAGCGGTATCGGTAGTAAAGTACGGGTTGCCGGTGCCGGCGCCGAAGATCACGACGCGCCCTTTTTCCAGATGGCGTACGGCGCGCCGACGGATGTACGGTTCAGCCACTTCCTGCATGGCAATGGCAGACTGGACCCTGGTGGAGACCCCGATTTTTTCAAGTGCATCCTGCATGGCCAGTGAGTTGATTACCGTGGCCAGCATGCCCATGTAATCGGCGCTGGCCCGATCCATTCCCTTTGAGGAAGCTGCCAGCCCACGGAAGATATTGCCGCCGCCTATCACCAGGGCCAGTTCAACCCCGGCATCTACCACCTCTTTGATTTCAGCGGCGATGGTTTTGATGGTACAGGGATCAATGCCATAGCCCTGTTCACCAGCCAAAGATTCACCGGACAGCTTCAGCAGTACCCGTTTGAACGCCTTGCGCCCCATACTCCCCCCTTTGATACGAAAACGCCGGCTTCAGAAGCCGGCGTTTTCTGTCTTATTTCAGTCCGGCCGCTGCCGCTACCTCGGCGGCAAAGTCCGATTCTTTCTTTTCAAGACCCTCGCCAAGTATGAACTTGGTATAACGGGTCAGGGTGATGGGGCTTCCCAGCTCTTTGCTGGTCTCATCAACATATTTCTGGACTGATTTGTCCGGATCCTTGACAAAGGGCTGCTCCAGCAGACAGATGTCCGCATAGAACTTGTTGATTTGTCCTTCAATGATCTTCTCGATGATGTTGTCCGGCTTGCCGGTTTGGCGGGCCTTGTCGCGGTAGATCTCTTTCTCTCGCTCCAGCACGTCGGCAGGCACTTCGCTGCGCTGCAGATAGGCTGGGGATGCCGCAGCGATATGCATGGCAACATCCTTGAGACATCCTGCCAGGCGCTCATCACCGGCAGTGCTGCAGGAGGCCTCAACCAAAACGCCGATTTTTCCGCCGGCGTGGATATATGAGCCGATTCTGCTGTTGGCAGGGCCGGTATAGCTGGCGAAGCGGCGAATCTGCATGTTTTCGCCAATCACCGAGATCGCTTCGGTCAGCAGGGTCTGGACAGTCTTTGAGCTGTCGCCGCAGAACGGCTGTGCCAGCAGCGTGTCCAGATCAGCCGGCTGCTGCTGCAGGACATGATCCGCCACCTGCTTGACAAAGTCCTGAAACTTATCGTTTTTAGCGACAAAGTCAGTCTCGCTGTTGATCTCGACCAGTACGCCGCTTGTGCCGTCAGCGGCAACAGCAGCAGTGATCATTCCTTCGGTAGCTGCCCGGCCAGCCTTTTTGGAGGCAGCTGCCAGTCCTTTTTTGCGCAGGTAGTCAACTGCCTGCTCCATAATGCCACCCACCTCTTCCAGGGCCTTCTTGCAGTCCAGCATCCCGGCGCCGGTGGCTTTTCTCAGTTCATTGATTTGTGCTGCGGTAATTGCCATTGTAGCTATCCTCCAGACCGGCCTTGACGGGCGGTCATTGCGAAATGTAGTTAGTTGATTGTGAAAATCGTCCGGAACTAGTCGGCAGCTGCTTCGCAGGCTGCCTCATCGCCGATGGCGGCTTCCAGATCGTCGTCGGAACCTTCGGCATCGCTCTGCAGCGCAACGGAACGTGCTTCATTTCCTTCAAGCACGGCGTCGGCAACCTTGGCGGTCAGCAGGCGGATAGCGCGGATGGCATCATCGTTGCCGGGGATCACGTAGTCAATCAGGTCCGGGTCACAGTTGGTATCAACGATGGCAACCACCGGGATGCCCAGTTTCTTGGCTTCCTGAACCGCAATTTCTTCGTTCTTGGGGTCGATCACAAACATCAGGCCCGGCAGCTTGGTCATATTCTTGATGCCGCCCAGCACCTTCTCCAGCTTCTCACGCTCCTTGTCCATCTTGAGCGCTTCTTTTTTGGTGTAGGCATCAATGGTGCCGTCTTCAAACATGGCATCAAGCTTCTTGAGACGCTCAATGCTCTGCTTGACAGTGGAGAAGTTGGTCAGCATGCCGCCCAGCCAGCGCTGGTTAACATAGTACTGGCCGCAGCGGGTGGCTTCTTCGGCAACCGAATCCTGGGCCTGCTTCTTGGTGCCGACAAACAGGACATTGGTGCCCAGCTCAGCGGTCTCTTTGACATAATTGTAAGCGGATTTGAAGTAGCGGACGGTTTTTTGCAGGTCGATGATGTAGATGCCGTTCCGTGCCCCGAAGATGTAGGGTTTCATCTTGGGGTTCCAACGCTTGGTCTGGTGGCCGAAATGGACGCCGGCCTCCAGCAGTTCCTTCATGCTGATACTTGACATACTGTTTCTCCTTTGGTTTGTCCTCCGCCCCGTTTGAATCCCTGCACGTCACAAGGGACACCGCCGGTTAACTTAAGGGCGTGTGAAATGAATAGCGAAATTTTTAGCACAAGAACTATCGGAAAATCAAGGTGAAAATGGTTGGATAGTGATGGCGTCGAGGGGGCAGGCGGTGACACAGGCACCACAGCAGGTACAATGTTTCGCCTTGGTGATGACCGCATGTTTGCGGTAGCCGGTGGTTTCCAGGGTGATGAGCCGTTGCAGACAGGCAGCCACGCAGCGACCGCAGCCTGAGCAGCGGCCGGTGTCAATCTGCGGTACGCTTTGTTCTTCTTTTGGGAAGATCACTGGGAAAAAGTTCCTGCTGTTTCCATTCCTTCACTACCAGCTGCTTTTTGTGCAGCGGGTAGTAACGGGGGCAGGAGGAGATCACAGAAAGCTTTGGCTGCTTGCATTTTCTTCTGCAACGGGCACAGAGCTTGTTGGGGACAATCTCTTCCTGCTTTTGCCTGCTCTTTCTGGTTACCCCGGAGGCCACTGCAGCTCTCTCCCGGCCAGCAGATGGATATGCATGTGGAATACGGTCTGTCCGGCATCAATACCGTTGTTTTGAACAAGCCGGAAACCGCCATCTGACAGCCCACGTTCTGTGGCAAGCTGTCCGGCTATCCGGAAGAGGTGGCCCACGACCGCTTCATCCTGCTCCGTCATATCAAGACAGTTGCTGAAGTGTCGTTTGGGCAGCAGCAGCAGGTGCAGCGGCGCCTTGGGGGCGATATCTTCAATCACCACCATCAGGTCGTCTTCATAGACTTTCTTTGCCGGTATCTCTCCGGCGATGATCTTGCAGAA
>CAZYMK010000072.1:0-12269 GCA_964648885.1 uncultured Geobacter sp.
AAATTGGAATACAGAGAATCGGCAGCAGTGTCAGGATCATGGTAAGCGACAGCGGTCCAGGCTTCGCGAACAGGCCGGACATTGCAGGAGGCCACGCAACCGGTGGTTTTGGTTTGTTCAACTGCACTCAGAAACTGTCGCATATTCATGGCCGCCTGACCATTGATGATGCATCAGGAGCAGGTGCAAAAGTTATTGTGGATGCACCGCTTGATCTGCAAGCGGTAAAGGGGGCAGCATGAGTATTCGGGTGTTGATTGTTGATGATCACAGGATTTTTCGTGAAGGATTGAGGACCCTGCTCGCCCAGGAACCGGATATGGAGGTTGCGGGAGAGGCCGGGAGTGGCAGAGAGGTTTTGCAGATAGTGGAGTCAGTGAGCTGTGACCTGGTGCTGATGGATATCTCCATGCCTGATATGAACGGCATTGAGGCAACACGACACCTTCGTGCAAAGTACCCTGACCTCAAGGTGCTGGCACTCTCGATGGAATCTGACCGGCGCTTTATTGTTGAGGTGATAGAGGCAGGCATACATGGCTATGTGCAGAAAGACGCCGCTTTTGCAGAGCTGGCAACGGCTATTCGAACGGTGATTGCTGGAGATATCTATCTTGGCCCCCGGATTTCGGAGCTGATTATCAAGGATTACCTGCAGCGCGTGCCGGATGGCTTGCCGTTGACGTATGAAAGCCTTACCGCCCGTGAACGGGAAATGCTGCAGATGATTGCCAATGGCAAAAACTCCAAAGAGCTGGCCGCGAGCTTTAACATCAGTATCAAAACGGTCGAAGTTCACCGGCACAGCATCATGAAGAAACTCAATCTGTATAGCATTGCCGAGCTGACCAAATACGCCATCCGTGAAGGACTTACCTCCCTCCATTAACCCGTTAACCCGCCTGAGTCTGCCCTGTTGATGCTACTGCTAAAGCTTTTCGTGGCAGCAGGGTAAAATTCTCTTATAGATCGTTTCGACACAGCCCGTTACATAACTGCCTGAGCACCTAGACTATCTAACCAGCAGGCAGGTATGGCACAAACGCTAGCAGAGATACTTGTCGAACACAAAATCATCAGCCCTAAAACCCTGGAGCGGGCGTTGGTGCGCCAGCAAACAGAAGGAAAACAGCTGGAAGACGTGCTGCTGGGCATGGGTGTGCTGACCCGGCAGGAGCTTGAGACCGCCCTACGCAAACGAGAGCCCTCGCTTTCCTTGCACCAGGACAAAAAAATGCTCGGCGATCTGCTGGTTGAAGCAGATATAGTCAGCCGGCATACGATTGGAAGGGCTCTTGAACGCCAAAAAGCCGAAGGCGGTCAGCTGGGAATAATTTTGACCAGGATGGGAGTGATCTCTGAGTTTGAACTGGTTGAAGCCCTGGGAAAGCAGCTTGGCTGTAAGACGATACGCCATTTCAGCATGCATGCGTTTGAGCCTGAACTCCTCGCTCTGCTGTCAACCGAATTTGTCATGAAACATCAGGTTTTTCCGCTGCGGCGCCAGGACGTTCTGCTTGCTGTCGCAATAAGCGACCCGCATGATCGAGAAAAATTGTCTAAAATCAGAAGCGTGACCGGCCTGCAGTTAATGCCGGTTCTTGCACCAGGAAGTGAAATTAGCAACGCTATTATAAGACATTACCTGAACACCCGTATCAACCCCGTTCCAGGTGATGCCATTCTGGTTGTGGACGGCTCAGCCACTATTGCAACAGTGGTTCAAAGGGCGCTGGTCAAAGAGGGGTTTCTGGTCATAACATCAACAGACGGTATTGATGCGGTAAAACTGGTCATGACGCAGAGGCCTCGCCTGGTTATAACAGAGACGCTGCTCCCCGGCCTGGACGGGTTCAGTCTGCTGCAGACCATCAAGACCATCCCTTTGATTGCCGAAACTCCCGTTATTGTGCTGACCAGTCTGGCCTCTGCAGAAGATGAACAGGCAGCCTTCAACGCCGGTTTTTTTGATTTTATTGCCAAACCGGTCCAGCCGATGCGCGTGGTGCTGCGCGTGAAGCATGCGCTTGAGATAACCGGCAGCTGTCACTAAGGGACTCGGAACTTGCTACTATACCGTTTTACATCTCATCTTCAGGCCGTCTTTGCCGCCCCTTCAATCACAAAATCCTCAGCGTAGCCCTGCTACGCCTGCGGTTTTGCTCAATCAGGGACGACAAATCCAGCCTAAATCTGAGTGCAAAACCTGGTACATCAGCAAATTCCAAGGCCCTAAACTCCAAAGCAGTACCGATGCACCATGCCGTATCGATCATCCGCTCAGCTCCCTCTAAAGGTTTTCGTAGCAGCAGGGTAAAACAGCCCTATAGCAATCACCCACCCGCCTTCGTACAATCAATATACGTAAAAAAATGTTGTTATGATTTCTGTAAGTAATTTAAGGCAGGTGACAACCATGTGTTATCTCACAACGCGCATCAGCTGCATGATCCTCCTGGTCCTCGTAGGTTTAAGTGCCCCGCCTGTACATGCCGAAGAACAGCACCCCAAATATAAAACAGGTCACTTCCGTAAAATTGATCATCAGCAGTATCAGATGATCAAAGAAAAATGTCCGGCGGATAGCTATGTAAGCCAAATCAGCAGTAATCAGGAGACGGTGTTCATTAATTGCGAAGGGAAAAAACTGTATGGCAGCCTTGACAGTAACGGGTACGGCGAACTGAAGGATGACGAAGGTACTATTGTGAAGGTGCAGCCCGGACTGCCCGGCAGATAATGCTGCAGTGCATGAAGAGGTCAGTCAGCCATGAAACAGCTTAAAACAAATAAAGGATTCAGCCTGGTTGAGCTGCTGGTTGCCATTACCCTGCTGACAGTAGGCATCCTGAGTATCATGCAGATGCAGGTTGTGGCGATTCAGTCAAATTCCCATGCCAACCGTTTGAGTGTAGCAACCGGCCTTGCGCAGGAAGTTATGGACGACATCCTTTCGTGGGATGTCAACAATCCGCCGGTAGCTGATGTCTTCACCGCCCCGACAACATCAGACGTGTATGGACGCCTCAGTTTCGATAACCTGACGAAAAGTATCAGTATGCCGGGAACAGGCGTTTTTACGGCAAGCTATACGGTGACTCTGATTCAGCCGGATCTGACCTCTGCATTTATTTCTGTTACCGTAACCGGTAGCGGCAAAACAGTGACTCTTACCGGCATCAAGAGGATTTCATGATGAGGCGTACTTTGCGTAATCAGGGTGGCTTCAGCCTGGTGGAGATCTTGATGGTTATTGTCATTATGTCCGTGGTCATCGGAACCGTGTATTCACTGTACAGCACCCATCAGAAGACCACTTACACGCAGGAAGAGACGGTTGAGGTGCAACAAAATCTCAGGATTGCAATGGACATGCTCAGTCGTGACATTCACGCAGCCGGCACGCTGGTTGACTACGGAGCTAACATAAATCCGGTTCAATCGGTGACAAATGACAGCGGGCCAAACGGCTCAGACGGCATGATTCTGAACATGGCGTCGGCAACCGGCAAGTATACGCGTATAGACGGAGATGTGACACCTTCATCAACATCAGCCTCGTTTCCGCTTGCACCGTCAACCACAATGGACTCACCGGTTACGGCATCATCGCGCATCACCAGTATGGGGGATGGAGATATTCTGCAGGTGGACGATCGGGTCAGGATTTTCAGGGCGCTCCAGAATGAGCAGCCAACCGCGAGCGATGCAGTTTTTCTGGTTACAGCGGTCGTACGTCAAGAGGGATTAAAAGGCATTTCCACCGCACCTGCTACCGCACCAACAACAGCGCCAGCCGTAACGCTTGAAGGCCTGAGCGGCATATCCATGTCAGGTATCGATTTTAAACGGGGAGATATCATTGCCAAGGTCAATGCAACAGATACCACAACGCCAGGTCCGAATACGATCGAGTACGGGGTTGTGAGCAATGCTGCTGCGCCTGCTACAACAACAACCGATCCGAATTGTCCGGTAAACCAACGTTGTCTTGCCCGGCGTCTGAATGACGAAAGCAGTGCCGGAAACCCGGTCTGGCAGATTGTGGCCCAGAACATCAGTAATCTGCAGCTGACCTATCTGCTGGATGACAACAGCACCAGCGATGCGCCAACAGATTTGTCTCAAGTTAAGGCCGTTATGATTACGCTTTCTGGCGAGACCGTAAAAACCAGGCACCTGTCCGGCAATAGTCCCAAAAACCGCCAGTTGACCGCCGTGGTCAAGCTGAGGAACAGGAGGTAGTCATGCGAATAACACAGCTTCGACCGGTGCCGTTGCCTGGCGGGAGTCTGGCAAACCAGCGTGGTGTCGTCTTGATACTTGTCCTGATCATGATGCTGTTGTTCAGCATTCTTGGAGCCACCGTTCTGACCAGTGCCACCTCGGAATTGCAGGTTACCGGTAACTATCGTAATCAGCAGCAGGCCTTTTTTACCACAGATGGTGCACTGGAGCAGAGTCAGCTCAGTACTGCCATTTACGGTGTCATGGCAACGCCGACAGATATTTGGACCGGCGTTATCAGTTATACGGCTGCAGGTGTCGTAACGGTGACACCCAATACACTGGTTGCAGCAGGCAGCACCAATGCCGCTCAGGTTGTTGCCGAATTTATCGACAGCGGACCGGTACCAAAGGGTTCAGGCTTTGATGAGACCTATCAGGCGAACTACTACCATTTGGATGTGACAGGGTATGGCCCAAATAACACGGAGCTTGAGATCAACGCGAGTATTGCCCGGATGCAGGTAAAGCAATAGCTGAAAAAGAGGAGGAAAGGTCATGCGATATTTCACCATGCAGGCAGGGGCGTTCGTTGTGGCAGGTACCATACTTGTCAGCAGTCTGTGTACGATTGCTCCAGCTGCTGAAAGACCTCAGGTGTTTGATGACAAACATGATGCCGGCTACCAGCCGCGCATGACATACGCCGGAGAGTTCATCCCGACCAGGCTTTATTATCGTAATCCTCGCTCAGCACTATGGATGGATACAGGGTTCCCGGATAATTACAAAGAGCAGGTCAGCTGTCCTGTTGCTTTGTCTTCTCTGGAATATACCGGGTCATGGCAGGGCCACCTGAATGGTGACGGTTCTTGCGGGCCGGTTGAGGAACCATCGTTTTTTGCCCTGGGAAACAGGATCAATTATGACGTGTTGCTGGATCAGGATGTTTCTTCACAGTAGTCACCTGGCCATTTTCCCATGAGGAGGCATTGTATGTATCGCTTTCTGAGTCTTTGTATCATGGTGGGTACCTTTTTTTGGGGCAGCATGCTGTACGCGGCACCTGACCAGTACCCAGGAGACACCTCTATTTATGGCGGCGCTGTAGCGGCCATGCAGCCGAACGTGCTGATTGTCGTTGATACCTCCGGCAGTATGTCGGACACGGTGCCTGGCTCGTCAGAGCCGTACAATCCGGCAACAACCTATCCATCATTAAAAAAATGTGATGGTGCATTCTGTACTGCCAATGCGGTGTACAATGCCTCCGATAACAGTAAATTTCTTAATGATGTCGAATCGGTCACAACATCATGCGCCGGGCTGAATCCCAGAGAGCTCCTCAAGACAACCGGACTGTACTCGGGCAGAAGACTTAATAATGACGGAACATGCAGAACCCGAAATACACGTTCATACCGTATTGGCAACTATATCAACTGGCTGAATGGACCCGGCAAGACCACCTACAAGCAAAAAATAGTGATTGCCAGGGATGTGGTTAAGGAGATCATTCAAAGCACCAGCGGGGTCAGGTTTGGCCTGATGCGTTATAATAATGATCAAGGTGGTCGTTTGGTATCAGCAACGGTTTCTGGTAGCAGCTACGTCTCTTCAATCAAGAATATGGATGATATCTTTACAGGGTCTACCACCAACCGCTCAGCATTGCTGGCCGCAGTAGACAATTTGAATGCAAGCGGCTGGACCCCGATGGGTGAGACGCTTTTTGAAGCGATGCGTTACTTTAGTGGAGGGAAAACGGCATTCAGCAATACCGTAGGTGTTGACGCCAGTGGCAACTACAGCTCACCGATTCAGGCAAGCTGCCAGCAGAATTATGTGATCTTTGTTTCTGACGGCATGGCATTAAAGGACGATAGTGCTGTATTGAAAACTATCTGTACGAACGGTGACTGTGATGGTGACGGTAAAGAGCCGGGAGACCTGAATCACTCTTTCGATGATGTGGCCAAATATCTCTACGACACTGATATGAGCAGCAGTTATGACGGCAAACAGAACGTGGTTACCTTTACCATCGGTTTTGGTCTGACCGGAGCAGATGCCGATGCGGTTGCTCTGCTCAACAGGGCAGCGGACAGCAGCCATGGCCATGGCCAGGCCTATCTGGCCGGTGATCAGGCGGATCTGTCAACGGCCATTACCCGGATTGTCTCTAACATACTGGAAATCAACACGGCCTTTGTTGCGCCAGTAGTTCCGGTCAGCCCTGAAAACAGGACCGCCAGCGCCAGCCGGGTCTACATCGGGCTTTTTAAACCCAATAACGGCGCTGCCTGGGAAGGTAACGTTAAAAAGTATGGTCTGAACAGCAACAACTACCTGACAGACAAGAACGGTGATTATGCCAACTATGTTGATCTGAATAATGACGGCAAGGATGACAGAACCGGTCTGTCGTTGCCGCTTGGTGCCGTTAACGGCTCTTTTGTGCTGACGTCATCATCGTTCTGGAGTTCAACGGTTGATGCCGGTGACGTAACCACAGGAGGCGTAGGGGAAAAGCTGCTGACCAGGTCGACAGCCCGTTCCATCTACACCTATCTGGGAACGAATGCCGCTCTTGCTGATGCATCAAACGCCTTCAGCACCGGTAACAGCGGCATTACCAAAGACCTGCTTGAGGTTGCCGATGATACGGAAAAAAACAAGCTTATCAATTTTGTCCACGGTGTTGATGCCTACGATGATAACTCCAACGGCAATACAACAGAAAAACGCGAATGGATCATGGGGGATGTGCTGCATGCCAAGCCACTGGTGGTCAACTACGCCCAGTATGCTTTTTCTGCAGCCAATGAGGCTGACTGCAACGTCAACAAATCGATTGTTTTTGTAGGTGCCAACGACGGCATGCTGCATGCTTTCAAGGATTGTGACGGCAGTGAGCTCTGGGCCTATCTGCCTGCGGAGCTGCTACCGAACATCCAGTATATCCATTCCGGCAGCCATACCTATTTTGTGGATGCCTCCCCCTTTGTCTATACCTATGATGCCGACAAGAACGGCACGATTGAGCCTGCCAAAGGCGATAAGGTGATCCTGCTGATGGGCTTGAGGCGAGGTGGTGGTACGAATACAGTCCCCGCAACCGGTTATTACTATGCCCTGGATCTGTCTGATCCAGCGGCTCCCCGCCATCTCTGGACTCTGGATAACGATTCTGCCTCCTACCCGGAGCTTGCCGAGTCCTGGAGTGAGCCTAAGATCGTCAAGCTGAAGGTCGGCACGGGTTACAAGATTGCGGCCATACTGGGTGGTGGCTATGACAACCTGAATGAGGATGGACGTTACGGAGCAACACAAAAATTCTCGGGAACAGGTGCTGTTTCCTCTGCAGCAACAGGTGCAGGTGCTGTGACCAGTGCCGGCAACAGTGATCCCGCCAGCCCAATGGGTAGAGGTGTGTATGCGGTTGAGATAGCTGATATTTCTACTGGTACGCCAAACTTCACGTCATCCGGGGCAAAGATTTGGGGCTTTACCTGGGGAGCGACAACAACCGCCACCACCAGTACTGCCATGACCTACTCAATCGCTTCAGAAGTTGCCACGCTTGATTCCTCTGGCAAGGGCTATGTTGACAGACTCTACGCCGTTGATACAGGCGGTAGCCTGTGGCGCTTTGATCTGCCAGGAGGAAGCACCACCAACTGGAAGGCACGTAAGGTATTCAGCCCGAATCCCGGTAGTGGCGGTACTGCTGATATCGGGCGCAAGGCCTTTTACAAACCTGCCGTGGTTATGGAAAGTGGCTACGACCTGGTCTTCTACGGCACTGGCGATCGGGAACACCCGTTGAATACGAATGTTGTTGATCGTATCTATGCGATTAAGGTGCACGATAAGGAAAACGCGTCAACAGCGGTTAAAACAGAAACCAGTCTGGTGGATGTCACCGAGAACCAGCTGCAGTCTACCGAAATCGTGAATACCGGTACAGCAGCAAGTCCGACGGTTGGTTCTGTTGACTATATTCTGAAGCAGCTGATAGATAAAGAAGGCAAAGAAGGCTGGTACATCAAACTGAATCAGAGCGCCGGTGAAAAGGTGCTGGCATCCATGACCGTGTTTAACAAGGTGCTGTACGTCACCACTTTCATGCCACAGGGGACAGCCGTTGTTGATCCATGCCAGCCCGCAAACCTTGGGTCAAGTAACTCATACGCCTTAAACTACCTTACCGGAGAAGCGGTGCTGGATTACTCCGGTAACAACCTGAAGACAGCAGGGAACAACACGGTTGTGACTCTGAACAAACGGGCCAAAAAGGGGGATGTTGTCCTGCAACGGCTTGACAGAAAGTTGTCCATTGGCCAGGGCATCGCATCTGGCCCGGTGGTGGTGATTTCAAATACCGGCCGGATTAATCTGCTGGTTGGTTCAAGCGGTAACATTGTACTTGGTGAAGCCACCAAGGGGGGGCTGGTACGGACACTTTTCTGGAGGCAGCGCTGATAGCCGGGGTGTTCATGTCCAGGAGGCAGCCATGATCGGTCTTGAGCGTATGCATCGTGATAGTCTTGGATTCAGTCTTGTTGAGCTGCTGATTGTAATTGCCATACTCGGGATATTGTCGGGGCTTGCGCTACCGCCGTTCCTGACCTGGCGGGCAAACGCCCAGTACCGCCAGGCTGGAAACGGACTGGTTTCAGCTCTGCGGACAGCCCGCTCAACAGCGATTGCAACGAACCGGCAGATTGCGTTGGAGGTTTCAGGAAGCGCCTACCGAACCCGTACCGGCGACAGGGCGCTGGCAAGTGCAAACTGGACAGAACCAGGCTGGACAACACTGCCGCCAGGTGTCGGGTTTGCATCAGTTTACAGCCATATCATTGCAAACCCGAACGGAACCTTCTTTATCACAAACAGTACTGCATCGGTGTCAACGTCAGCAGCAACGGCAGCAACAGTTGTTATACAAGACAACGTTTCAACACCAGCTGTTGCGAAAAATACGGTCAGTGTTTCCCAGACCGGGAGGATCAGCCTGACCAAGAGTAACTGACTGAACGAATAAACCTGGCTGAAAAGAAGAATAGTCTCACGACATGTCAGATGCTACACTACAGCCCTGCGGGAAACCGCAGGGTTTTTTACTGCGTGCGGGGGAAAGGAGAAGGTATGTCATTGAAAATCAGACAGGTACTGGCTGCCGCTGCACTTGCAGCGGTTATGTTTGTCTCTGGTGTAGCTGATTGCTCTGCCGAGAGCCCGGCCAATGACGAGCCCTACCGTACACCGCTGGCAGGTGAACCTTTTTCCACTACGGTGCTGGGTCAGAAGGTTGCATTGACAAAACGTGATCGGGCCAACACGCTGGCGCTCAGCCTGGGCGGTACCTTTTATTTTCCTACGCTTGGCAGCTCCGATGCCTTGCCGATAGCCGCACTGTACTGGCGCAAGGAAACCGAGGAGTATCGATCACGTCTGATCTTCAGCGTGTTTTATAACGAATGGGATGGTGCCCTGAAGACCAAAGGCAGGCTTGAGTATCTGGCCCATCTGGAGAATTTTACCAGCCCATTCCCGCAAGAGGAGATCCTCAACGGTGAATCAGTCAAGTCCACTTCTGCGGTGTGGGGCTATGCCACGGCCTGGCTCGGGCTTGGGTACCGGATGCCGGTTGCCCCGTTTCAGAGTGATAATGATCTGCGGCTGCAGCTGTTCTACACCGGCAGCTACCTGTATAACAACCGAACCTCTGACACCGGACCTAACGTGAACCTGCCGCCCGACACCTGGGAGAACGGTCTCAGGTTGCGGATCAGGTACGATGGACTGCGCCGTAATATCATGGAGCTACCCCACAGCGGTTATGCCCTGGGCGGCGATCTGGAGTGGGCCTACCGTTCACCCTGGGGGAATTCAAACTATGGTCCCTATAACTTCACCAAATCAAGCACTCAGGAATACACCAAGGTCTCGGGCTACGGTGTGGCTGCCCTGCCGGTGCCTTGGATGTCGGAACGGAACCGATTGATTGCCAGTGTCTATGGCGGTTTTTCACCCAATAAAAACCTGGACCGTTACTCCGGTTTCAGGGTGGGGGGCGGGCCGTTTCCGGATGAAAGCGACGACCTCTGGCGCACCCCTTATCCCGGTGCAGTATTTAATCAGTTTACGGTGGCTGACTATGTGGTAGGTAACCTGGAATACCGGCGAGAGCTGCTGTTTTTCCTGTATCTGCATCTGCGTGGCACCATGGCCTGGATCAACCGTGATTACCAGCGCTCGAACCTCTTCAGATTCGAGCAGGATCGGGGCGAGGCGTTTTCCCTGGGTATCACCACCGGCATGCCCTGGGACAGCAGTATGTATCTGGAATTTTCGCGTGACTTCGGCATCCTGCGAAACGGCAGGTCCGGCAGCGGGTTGATGCTGCTCTGGTCAAAGGCGTTCTGATAAAAGGAGGTACTAACAGCATGCACGATCATCTTTCGCGAGCCATGGCAGCCAAAGGCAAGATTCGGGCCGTGGCCTGCGTAACTACCGGACTGGCCAACGATATCAGTTTTTTGCAGGGGGCTTCTCCAGCGGTAAGCATGGCATTGGGGCGTGCCTTGTCAGGGGTGGCACTGATGGGAAGCATACTCAAGCAGGGGCAGCGGCTGGCAATCAAGCTTGAAGGAAGCGGGCCGATGCGGAAGCTGGTTGCCGAGGCAGATTGGGATGGCGCCTTGCGGGCCACAGTGGCGGTTCCGGAAGCAATGGCAGACAGCATGCCGAGCCTGTTGGGCCGGGCCGGATTTCTCACCGTTACAAAAGATCTGGGACTCAAGGAACCGTATAGCGGCACCGTGCAGCTTGTTTCCAGCGAGATCGGTGAGGATCTGGCCTACTACCTGACCGATTCCGAACAGATCCCCTCTGCAATTGGGCTGGGGGCAAGTCTGGCTGAGGATGGCCGTCTTGCGGTGAGTGGTGGTTTCATGATCCAGTCGCTGCCGCCGTCAGATGAGGCCGCTGTTGAGCGGATCATGGCGGCTATTGCAACACTGCCACCCCTTAGCGTGCTCCTGAAAGAGGGCAAGACTCCGCAGGAACTGCTGGGGCTGCTGCTTGAGGGGGTTGAGCATCACCCCCTGGAGTCAACCGATCTGTTTTTCCGTTGTGGGTGCTCTCTCGAAAAAGTCGAGCGGGCTCTGTTATCACTGGGCAAGGCGGAGCTGGAACGGATGATTGAGGAGCAGGGCGAGGCAGTGGTAAGTTGTGAGTTCTGCAAGCAGCAGTACCACCTGAAAAGGAATGAACTTGAGCAGCTCATACAGACAACGTAAGCCCGAACTTCTCGCCCCCTGCGGCTCCCTTGAGGCATTTTTTGCTGCCATGGAATCCGGTGCTGATGCGGTCTATGCCGGCCTGCGGGAGTTTTCTGCCCGTGCCCGTGCCAAGAACTTTACCCTGGGGCAGATGGCGCGGATGCTGGCCTATGCCCATCAGCGGGGCCGGAAGATTTATATCACCCTCAACACGCTGGTAAAGGAACAGGAGCTGCCCCAGCTGGTGGAGACCCTGGCAGAGCTGGCCAGGTTGCGGGTGGACGGGGTGATTGTGCAGGATATGGCCGTGGCCCGGCTGGTGCGGAACCATTTCCCTTCCATCCCGCTGCATGCCTCCACCCAGATGACGATTCACAATCTGCCCGGTGTCAAGCTGCTGGAACAGTACGGTTTTGAACGGGTGGTGCTGGCCCGTGAGCTGCAGGTTGCAGATATCGCCTCTATCGCGTCACAAACCAGTGCCGAACTGGAGATCTTTGTCCATGGGGCACTCTGTTTCTGTGTCTCCGGGCAGTGCCATTTTTCCTCGCTGCTGGGAGGTCATAGCGGCAATCGGGGGCGTTGCGCCCAGCCCTGCCGTCGCCTCTACAGTCATCGCGGTAAGGAAGGCTACTTTTTTTCTCCCAACGACCTTTCTGCGCTGGAGTTGATCCCAGAACTAGCAGCTGCCGGGGTGGCCTCGCTGAAGATCGAAGGCAGGATGAAATCAGCCGATTATGTGGCCAAGGTGGT
>CAZYMK010000073.1:0-1320 GCA_964648885.1 uncultured Geobacter sp.
CCCTGGGGAATGATGGTGCCGATGATTGAAACCACGGCCAGACAGATCAGCAAAAACATGGTCAGACGCAGCGATGCAATGGCCTGCATGGCCTGATCGCCGATGGAACGGCCTTCAGTAGTCATGGAAACTCTCCTGGTACAGTTAGTCCTGAAAACGGCATTTACTCACGCAACGTCGCCACGAACGCAAAGAAAATCAAAACCTTATTCAGAATGTTGCTTCACCTTGCGGGTGGTTGGACTCATTTTCGCAAGTCTTCTGTTTTTAAACGTTGTGTCGTTGCGCCGTTGCGTGCAACTGCTTTTTCAAGGTCAGTTCATTCCCTGCCGAATGCACGAAACGGGTACAGACAAGACGCAACTATGGTGTGTGACTGGTCAGGAGTGGTTCTGGGGAGGGACAAAAATAGGCAGATAGACCGTGGGAGGGTCCTGAAGATCAAATGAGATAAAACTGCTGGTTGAAGCAAGCGGTAACGGCAGCTCAATACCGGCGTTGGAGAGCGGGGCATGGCAGGCGCAGCAGCAGGCGGTTTTGTCACCGCAACTGTTATGCTGGCCGTCCTGCTGTTCATCGTGGCAGCCGCCGGCACAACCGCCGATGCTGCTCACGGAGAGTTCAGCCTCCGGCCCGGCATGCTGGCTCAGGGCAGCAACCGGTGCCAGCAGGATGCTGGCCAGGGCAAGAATGGCCAGCAGGACGCTGGCCGGTATGTGTCGTCGGGTTTGTTTCATTTCTCATTAAAATAAAGATGCATCAGAGTAGTGTCAAGCTGTTTCAGGCGGTTCAGATCATTGCAACCGCTCATGGCTGGTAGAGCGACGGCAGCTTCCAGGCCATTGCGCAACCAAACAATAAAAACAGAAACCCGGCTGCACGGTGAATCCAGCAGACCGGTATCACCTTCACCAGCTGCTTGCCGGCAAAGATGCCGATCAGGGAGACCAGGCAGAGTGCCAGGGTAGAGGCCACAAAAACCGTACCCATACCTGGCCAGCTGGTTGAGTGTACTGCTGCCTGACTGGCGGTTACCAGCTGGGTCTTGTCCCCCAGCTCGGCCATAAAGATCATCACAAAGGCGGTACGCACGGCATCGGCCGCTGTGGGCAGCGGCCCGTCATCTTCCGCGCTGTCGCAGGCATGGCGCAAGGCGCTGTAGCCAAAATAGAGAAACAGCAGGGCCGCCACCAGGGTTACCCAGAACATCGGCAGCACCATGAACAGCAGCCGTCCCACCAGCACTGCCGCCAGATTCAGAACCGTTATCGCGGCTGCAATACCGATGAAGACCCGTTTCCAGGGGTAGCGCAGCGCCAG
>CAZYMK010000073.1:1420-12245 GCA_964648885.1 uncultured Geobacter sp.
GTCCCCTCCAGCTGCTTCTGCAGATCAAGAAAGTTCTGGTTGGCCTTCAGATCAGGATAGCGCTCCGCCACCAGCAGCAGACGGGACAGAGCACCGGACATCTCCCCCTGTGCCTGCTGAAAGCGGGCCAGGGCAGCCGGATCATTAATCAGTTCCCTGCCTGCCTTGATGCTCCCCACACTGGCCCTGGCCTCAGTCACCGCCTTCAAGGTATCTGCCTCGTGCCGGGCATACCCCTTGACCACCTCCACCAGGCTGGGGATCAGATCGTTACGGCGCTGGTAGGTTGCCTCCACATCGCCCCAGGCGGCAATCACCGCCTCCTCATTGGCCTGCATGGTATTGTAGCCACAGCCGGACAGCATTCCGGTCAGCAGCAGACCAAGCACCAACAACAGTAGCTGTTTCATGGTGGTTCCTCCGTTGGCTTCTTCATCTTTTTCGCCTGCTCGGCAATATAGGCCTTCACCTTGTGCAGCAGGCTCCTGGCCCAGACAAACTCCGTGGCCAGGATACCCAGGCCCAGCGGTATCACCACCACCGCCGGGCCTGGGGTAACAATCATGATCACGCCGATCAGCACCACCGTGCCGCCAATGACCGCCACCACCAGCCGGCGGGCCTTGCGCAGGGTCCACTGCAGCATCTAGCGCCGAGCCAGGGCCTGCAGCCGGGCGATCCGCTCTTCCATGGGCGGATGGGTAGAGAACAGGCTTGCCACACCGCCGCCGGACAGTGGGTTGACAATGAACATGTGTGCGGTGGCCGGTTTGGCATCATGCATCGGAATCTGCTGCGAGGCACGCTGCAGCTTGGCCAGGGCATCGGCCAGGGCATTGGGCTTGCCGCAGATCTCGGCACCGGTGGCATCGGCCAGGTACTCGCGGGAGCGGGAAACCGCCATCTGGATCATCATCGCCATGATCGGCGCCAGAATCGCCATGGCCAGCGAGCCCACCATGCCGGCAAAACCGCCCCCCTCTTCCTCGTCGCTTCTCCCGCCGCCCAGCAGGGCCCCCCACTGCAGCATGCTGCCGATCATGGAAATGGCACCGGCAAAGGTGGCGGCAATGGTAGAGATCAGGATGTCGCGGTTCTTGACATGCCCCAACTCGTGGGCCATCACCCCTTCCAGCTCCTCCGTGGTCAGGATCCGCATGATCCCCTCCGTGGCGGCCACCGCAGCGTTCTGCGGGTTGCGGCCGGTGGCAAAGGCGTTGGGCGACTGGTCCGGTATGATGTAGACCTTGGGCATCGGCAGATTGGCCCGCTGAGCCAGACGGGCCACCATATCATAGAAGGCCGGGTTCTCGTTACGGGTGATCTCCTGGGCGCCGTACATCTTCAGCACGATCTTGTCGGAGAACCAGTAGGAACCGAAGTTCATCAGGGCGGCCATCACAAAGGCGATCATCATCCCCCCCTTGCCGCCAAGGGCACCTCCCATCATCACCAGTAATACCGTTAACAATGAAAGCAGCATCGTTGTCTTGAAATGGTTCATCATGGTTTGTGTTCCTCCATTTTGTAGCAGTGTATTTCCGGCCAGGGTGGGCCTTAAATACAAAAGACCCTTACCCACGGCGAACAGATCGAACCTGGATAAAGGTCTTGCCGGCGATTTCTCGTCCCACGTCCGAGCCCTGGAAGGCTGTATTGACGATACGTGGGCCGGCCCTGTCGTGTGGCCGGTAGCTACTCCCCTTTATATGAAAAAATCATAATCAGCCCCCGGCAGGTTGTCAAGGGGATTCGGTTGGTCTTGTTTCAGGCTGCCTTCTTCAATTCTTCCCGGATAACCTGGCGTACTACATCGGCAAGAGATGGCTCAGGGGAAAGCTGCTTGCGTACAATCTCATTGAGAATTGTTTGGTACCCCTTGTGCTCGGCTTCACCCCTGGCCTTCAGCCACGCCACCAGGTCACTGTCTAGATACGTGGTGATGCGTACCTTGCCCTGGGTAGCCTGTTGTTGCAGCTTGGCAAGATGCGGCACGTCTTTGGCACGCTTGGCACTGCTCAGATCATATTCCTTACGCATACCTTTTTTCCTCTCGTCTGGTTGCCTTGCGGGCCGAGATGATCCGAATCGTTTCTTCATCAGACAGGGCATAGCATACGGTCAATATCCGCAACAGATTGCTCATGCCTACCAGGATAAAGCGCGTCTCACCTTCGGAGTCCGGGTCTTCGTCTACTAATGCCTCGGGGTCAAACAGACAGCTTGCGGCCTCATCAAACGATACACCATGATGTTTTGTGATGTTCAAAGCAGCCTTTTTGTCATCCCACACAATCTGCATAACACACCCTGATAATACATATACTGTGCATATAAAACAAGCAAGAACCCGCTCCCTACACCAGCAGCTCAAACTTGCCGCTGGCAGGCTGATAGCTGTACAGGTTGCCCGATTCAATATCAAAGTACCAGCCGTGCAGATCCAGCGTATCAGCCTCCACCCGTTCCCTGATCCAGGGGAAGGTCAGCAGGTTCTCCAGTGAAACCAGGATCGAGGCATGCTCACAGGCCTTGGCCTGCTGCTCCGGCGGTGCCTCGGCAAAGGCTGCCAGCACCTGCTGCTTGGCCCGCTCGGCAATGCTGACCCACTTGCTGATATACTCACCGTTCTTCTCGGCCGGGATCCCCTCCATCAGCGAACGGATCCCGCCGCAGCAGGAGTGGCCCAGCACAATGATATGCTCCACCTCCAGGTGGCAGACCGCATACTCCAGGGCAGCGCTTACCCCGTGGTAGGAATGGTCATGCTCGCAGGGGGGCACCAGATTGGCCACATTGCGGACAATAAACAGCTCACCCGGCTCTGAACGCACCATCATCGAGGGGTCAACCCGCGAATCACTGCAGCCGATCAGCACCACCCTGGGGCGCTGCCCCTGCTTCAACCGGTTAAACAGCTCCCGGTCTTCACTGAAATAATCCTCCTGAAAGCTGCGAAACCCATGAATAAATTTCTGCATCTCCTGCATCGGCTGCTCCTGTCTTCGCCCCGCCGGGAAGGGCAGGGGCGGGGAAAAGGCACTTCGATTACCTCGCATTATTTCGTGCGGGACTTCTACCGAAACCACCCCCTGCTGTCAACAGGTTTTGGCAGTGCCATCTGTTGATTTGACAACCACACCACCCGTGGTAGAATCGTATCATTTCGCTTATAATGAGAGGAACGGGTTGCATGGGGCATAGCACCTGCCGAATCCTGCTGCACCTGCTGCTGACCGGGCTCATCTTCATGCTGCCCGCAGCAGCTGCTGCTAAAGATCAGACCCTCACCCTGGGTGTGCTGGCGATCCGTCCCAAACCGGAGACCGTGGCCCGCTGGCAGCCCCTGGCCGACTATCTTACCAGGGCGCTGGACGGCTACCGGATCACGCTGCTGCCACTTGATCGTGATGAGTTGGCCGAGGCACTGCGCAGCAACAAGCTTGACCTGATCTTCACCACTCCTACCGATTATCTTATACTGCGACACAAGCATCAGCTGACCGGTGCCCTGGCCACCCTGAACGACCTGCACAACGGTAAACCGGTCAACAGCCTGGGGGGGGTAATCTTTACCCGTCATAATCGCCACGACATCAACCGCCTTGAAGATCTCAAGGGGAAGAAAATTGCCCTGTTCAGTATTGAAGGCAGTCTGGCCTCCTACCCTGCGCCGGCCAGAGAACTGCGGCAGGTCGGCATCAGGCTGCCCGATGATGCACGACTGCTGGTTACCGGCACACCACTTGACCGGGTAGTGGAAACAGTACTGGACGGCAAGGCCGATGCCGGTTTCATCCGCACCGGCGTGCTGGAACAGATGGCGGCCAGCGGCACGCTGAATCTGGACCGGATTAAGATCATCAACCCCCAGCGTTTCGACCACTACCCGTTCATGGTCTCCACCCGCCTCTATCCGGACTGGCCGATGGTGGCCCTGCCCCACATGCCTCCCCAGGTGGGCCGCCGCACTGCTGCTGCCTTGCTGCAACTGGAGCCGGACCATCCGGCTGCCCGGGCTGCCGCGATTTACGGTTTTACCATCCCGGCCGACTACCTGCCGGTGGAACAGCTGTTGCAGGAGCTGCGGCTACCCCCCTTTGATCAGACCCCGCCCTTTACCCTGGGTGATGTACTGCGCCGCTATACCTGGCAGGCCCTGGGCGCCATCATCGCCCTGGTTACCATTACGCTGCTGTCGTTACGGCTGGCAGTGGCCAACCGCCAACTTACGCTGTCACGCCATGAGGCAGATAAAATCACCAGCCAGCTACAGGCCCTGCTGCACACCATACCGGACCTGATCTGGCTCAAGGATGCCAACGGCGTCTATCTGGCCTGCAACCAGCGTTTTGAGAAGCTGTATGGAGCTGCAGAGGCAGAGATCGTCGGCAAGAGCGATTATGACTTTGTGGACAAGAAGCGGGCTGATTTCTTTCGTGAAAAAGACCGGGTAGCCATGGCGAAGGGCGGGCCCAGCAGCAATGAAGAGGAGCTTACCTTTGCCAGTGACGGTCATACAGAACTGACGGAAACCATTAAATGTCCGGTCTATGACAAGCAGGGCATTCTGCTCGGCGTGCTGGGGATCGGCCGCGATATCACGGCCCGCAAACAGACTGAAGCACAGTTGCAGCAGGCCACAAACCATGCCACTGAGCTGGCCAGCCAGGCCGAGGCAGCCAACCGGGCCAAGAGCGAATTCCTGGCCAACATGAGTCATGAGATCCGCACCCCGATGAACGGCGTACTGGGCATGGCCCAGCTGCTGCGCTTTACCGGCCCCACCCGGGAACAGGCCGAGTATCTGGACACGCTTGAGCTTTCCTGCAAGAACCTGCTGGCGCTGTTAAACGATATCCTTGATCTCTCACGGATTGAGGCGGACAAGCTGCTCCTGGAACAGGCACCGTTTACGCTGCAGGAGACCATTCACGAAGTGGTGATCACCCAGCAGGCCGTCATCAAACAAAAAGCGTTGCAGCTGCAGCTTGAGCTGCCGGAGCAGCTGCCTGCCCTGCTGATCGGCGATCCGCTGCGGATCAAACAGATCCTGTTTAATCTGCTGGGCAACGCGGTCAAGTTTACCGGGGCCGGTACCATCACGGTCAGGGTAGCCATCGTGGAACAGCAGACCGACCGTTTGCGGATCTGCCTGCAGGTACAGGACACCGGCATCGGTATGGAGCAGGAGGCGCTGGAACGGATCTTTACCCCCTTTGAACAGGCCGACAATTCCACCACCCGCAAGTACGGCGGCAGCGGCCTGGGGTTGGCCATCTGCCGACGTCTGGCCGAGCTGATGGGGGGCCGTATCCGGGCCGAATCCGCACCGGGCAGAGGCTCCTGCTTCTTTGTTGAGCTGAGCCTGGGCATTGCTGAACCTGATTAGCGCTGACCTTCCGCTGGATAAGCATTTGTTCCCTCTCCCTGAGGGAGAGGGCCAGGGTGAGGGGGAAGCGCTGGATATAGAGGCACCGCTGCCCCCTCATCCGGCCTTCGGCCACCTTCTCCCCCAGGGAGAAGGATACGGCGGGAGATTGATGCTAGTCAGGCTACTGAACCGTAGTGCCAGCACCATAAAGCAGCTCATCTTTTGCAGTTGGACACACCCCCCTCTCGACCTCCCCCCGCTGGGGGGAGGAGGAACCAGTCTGTCTCCCTCCCCAGGAGGGGGAGGGTCGGGGAGGGGGTAGCGTACGCACGTTGCATACCGGGGGCACCAACCATGGAAAAATACCGTACCATCTGGATAACGCTGCTGCAGTGGGGCCTGCTCTGGACCGCCATCATCGCCTGCTCTCTGGCCTGGAACCAGCACCTGATTGCTGACCACATCACCAGGCATGCCCATGAAGAAGCCACCACCGTTATCAACAAAGACCTGGCCTTCCGGCGCTGGGCCACCATGCACGGCGGGGTCTATGTGCCCCCCACGGAAAAGACCCCTCCCAACCAATGGCTGACCGTGCCCAAACGGGATGTGGTTACCACGGAAGGCGACCAGCTGACCCTGATGAACCCGGCCTACATGACCCGCCAGGTCATGGCGCTGTTCAGCGACCAGTATGGCATCAAGGGGCGTATCACCAGCCTGGTTGCCAAGAACCCGATGAACGCCCCCGACCCCTGGGAGCGGGAGGCCCTGCTCCGCCTGGAAAAGGGTGAGCCGTCTGTCAGCCAGTTGGCCGAAATCGATGGCTCGCCCTATTACCGTCTGATCCTGCCGATGCGGATGGAACAGGGCTGCCTGAAATGCCATGCCGACACCAAGATACCGCTGGGAGGTCTGCGGGGCGGTATCAGTACAGCCGTGCCGATGACCCCCCACCATCAGGCAGCAGCAACCAGCACGCGCGGAGTGGGGCTGGCCCACGGCCTGATCTGGCTGGTGGGAATGCTGGGGATCACCACGGTCAGCCTGTACAAACACCGTCAGCAAGAGCGTGAGCGGGCAGCAGAAGAAGAGCTGCGGGCCCAGGAGGCCTTGTATGCCTCCCTGACCACAGCCTCCCCTGCCGGGGTCTTTCAGACTGACCTGCAGGGGGCCTGCTGCTATGTGAATGACCGCTGGAGTGCCATAACCGGGTTGTCCCGAGAAGCAGCCCTGGGCAACGGCTGGGTAGCGGCCCTGCATCCCGATGACCGGCAGCGGGTCTGCGACGCCTGGCAGCAGCTGGTGATTAGCAAGGCACCTTTCAATCTGGAATATCGCTTTATCCAGCCGGACGGCCGCAGAGTCTGGGTACTGGGGCAGGCGGCCCGGATAGTGGGTAATAACGGTACGGTCAGCGGCTACGTGGGTACCATCACCGAAATCAGCCAGCTCAAGCAGGTTGAGGCTCAGCTGGCTGAAAGCGCCATGTTCCTGAACGAGACCCAGGCCATTGCCCGGCTGGCCGGATGGAAATCCAACCCCCATACCGACCTGCTGGAATGGACCGCTGCCATGTATCAGATACTGGAGCATCCGTCAGACCAGCCCCTCTCCCACGAAGGCTGTTTCCATTACTTTGATCCCCAGGACCTGCCCCAGGTGCAGCAGGCCCTGGAACATGCCTTTACCAGCGGCGAACCGTTCCGGCTGAACTGCCGGATGATCTCTGCCACCGGGCGCCGGTTCTGGGCTGATTTCCGCTGCATCGGCCATATGGGAGAGGCAGGAGAGACCCATATTGCCGGTACCCTGCAGGATATTTCCGAATACAAGCAGGTGGAAGAGCTGCTGACCAGCGCCAAGCAGACCGCCGAGGCCACCAGCCGGGCCAAAAGTGAGCTGCTGGCCACCTTGAGCCATGAGCTGCGCACCCCCTTAAACGGTGTGATGGGTGGGGCCCAGCTGCTGGAGATGACCGAGCTGACCGATGAGCAGGCCGAATACCTGCAGATGATCAGGAGTTCTGCCTCCAACGAGCTGTCTCTGGTCAACGACCTGCTGGACCTGGCCGGGCTGGAGGCTGCCGGGGTCAAGCTGGTGGAAGAGCCGTTCAGCGTACCGGACAGCGTCAATCTGGCCGTGACCCTGCACCGTGCGGTGCTGGAAGAACGGGGGCTGGTACTGACCGTTGAGCTGGCCGACAGCCTGCAGCAGCCGGTGAAAGGCGACCCGCGCCGGCTGACCCAGATTATTGCCAACCTGCTGGGCAATGCCGTTAAATTTACCAGCCAGGGCGAGATCACTATCCGGGGTGAGGCAGAGCCGGATCAGAAAGGACGGCTGCGGCTGCGGCTGAGTGTCTGCGACACCGGCATCGGCATTGAGCCCCATGATCAGGAGCGGATCTTTGAGCCGTTTGTGCAGGCCGATATGTCCAACACCCGCCAGTACGGCGGCACCGGTCTGGGGCTCTCCATCTCCCGCAAGCTGGCCCAGCGGATGGGCGGTGCCCTGCTGGTCAGCAGCACCCCCGGCCAGGGCAGCTGCTTTACGCTGGAGATACCGCTGCAGCCGATTGAAAGCGCAGTCGTGCAGCCGGACGAGGCCCAGACAGCCCTGCTGCCGGCCTGGGACGGCCCCCGCCTGAAGGTGGTGGTGGCAGAGGATAATGAAACCAACCTGAAGACCGCAGCCGGGCTGCTGACCAGACTGGGGTTGACCCCGCTCAGCGCCAGGGACGGCAAGCAGGCCGTGGCCTTCTGGCTGTCCGGCGGCGTGGATGTGATCCTCATGGACATCCAGATGCCGATCATGGACGGACATGAGGCACTGCAGTTTATTCGTCAGCGGGAACAGGGCAGCGACAACCACCTGCCGATCATCGCGGTTACGGCCCACGCCATGCTGGGTGACCGTGAGCGGCTTTTGGCCGAGGGGTTTGACGGCTACGTGGCCAAACCGTTCCAGCTGCAGGAACTGCTGGCCGAGCTCAGCCGGGTAACCTCCGGTCGCAAAGGGCCGTAAGCAATGATCTACCTGGCCCTGATCCAGAATGTGGCGCTACTGGTGGCGCTTAGCTTTGTGCACGGCCTGCTGATGCGCCGTATGGGCAGGCACGGCAACGGTTATGCTCTGGTGTCCGGCCTGCTGTTCGGCAGTGTTGCCCTGGTGGGGATGCTGACACCGATGCAGTTTGCACCGGGCCTGATCTTTGACGGACGCTCCATCATTCTGTCGGTGGCCGGACTGTTTGGCGGCCCGCTGACCGCTGTCGTGGCTGCCCTGCCCACTGCCGTGTACCGGGGCTGGCTGGGAGGCGTTGGCGCCCCGGTCGGCATTGCGGTTATTCTGGGAACTGCCGCCATCGGCACGTCCTGGCACTACCTGCGCCGCACCCGCCCCTGGGCCGACAGCTGGTGGGGTCTGTACCTGTTTGGTCTGCTGGTGCATCTCTGGATGATGGGCTGCATGCTGCTGCTGCCTGAGCCGGTACGGAGCGCGGTGCTGGCTGCAATCACCCTGCCGGTGCTGGCTATTTACCCCCTGGCCACCCTGCTGGTGGGGCTGCTGTTTCTGCTGATGGAACGCCATATCGCGGCCGAGCAGGCCCTGTCCGATGAACGGCTCAGCCTGCAGAGCCTGGTGGAGGCAGTGCCTGACCTGCTGTTTGAGGTAGGTCTTGACGGCCGCTATTACGCCTGTTTCACCCGTCAGCAGGATCAGCTGATTGCCCCGCCTGAACAGCTGATCGGCAGCAACCTGCAGGATTATTTCCCCCCTGCTGCTGCTGCCGTCTGCCTGCAGTCCTTGCAGGAGGCGCACCAGATCGGACACTCACATGGCCACCAGTTATGCCTGCCGCTGGCCAGTGGCACCAGCTGGTTTGAGCTTTCCATTGCCCGCAAGGAAGGACCGTTTGACGACCAACCCCGCTTTGTGGTGCTTTCGCGAGACATCACCCAGCGCAAGGAAGATGAACAGAAGCTTAACGAAGCTCGCCAGGCAGCGGAAAGCGCCAACCGGGCCAAGAGCGAGTTCCTGGCCAATATGTCCCACGAGATCCGCACCCCGTTAAACGGGCTGATGGGCATGCTGCAGCTGCTGCAGTACACCCGGCTGAGCGATGAGCAGAAAGAGTATGTTGCGACAGTTCAGCTCTGCGCCAAAAATCTGCTGGTGCTTTTAACCGACATCCTTGATCTTTCAAAGATAGAGGCCGAGCGGCTTGAACTTGAAGAACGTCCGTTTGTGCTGCGCCGGGCCATGCAGGAGGTGGTGGATCTGCATGCTGCCACCGCGCAGCAGAAAGGACTACAGCTGACCATGGTTCTGGCCGATGACCTGCCGGAAGAGCTGGTGGGGGATCAGCTGCGACTGAAACAGGTCCTGCTGAACCTGCTGGGCAATGCGATTAAATTTACTGAACAGGGCAGTGTCACCCTGCAGGCCGCGCTGCTGCAGGAGCCGGACAGCCCGCCTCAGCTGCAGCTGGTGGTGGAAGACAGCGGTATCGGCATAGCACCGGAACAACAGCAGCAGATCTTTGCCCCCTTTGCCCAGGCAGACAACTCCACCACCCGCAAATACGGCGGCAGCGGTCTGGGACTGGCCATCTGTAACCGGCTGACCAGCCTGATGGGGGGCAGCATCCGTGTGGCATCACAACCGGGCGTTGGCAGCCGCTTTATCATACAGCTGCCGATCAAACAGGGAACCTCATGATCAGACACCTTTTCACCTTCTGTTGCAGCTGTTGCCTGATGTTCTGGGGTACAGCAATGCCTGCACTGGGGCACCAGACGACCGACACCGCGCTGCATCATTACCAGCTGCTGCCCCTGCTGGTCAGCAGCCTGATCATCGTGGCCCTTGCCGGGCTGGCCCTGATGTTCTTCAGGCTGAACAAACGACTGATCAAGGAGTCAACCGAACGACTGCAGGCAGAACAGGACCTGCTGGCCAGTGAGGCCCGACTGCGGAACCTGATTAATGCCATGCCGGATATTGTCTGTTTCAAGGATGCCGAGGGCAGGTGGCTGGTGGCCAATGACTTTGACATTGCCCTGTTCGGCCTTGAAGGGGTTGAGTACATCGGCAAGACCGATGCCGAGCTGGCCGAATACAGCCCCTTTTACCGCCAGGCGTTTCTGGCCTGCAAGGACAGCGACCGCCTGGCCTGGCTGCAGGGCACGCTGCTGCGCTGTGATGAGGAGATCCCCCGGCCGGATGGCAGCAGCAAGACCTTTGACGTGATCAAGGTGCCTACCTATGACGACCAGGGACGGCCCGCTGGCCTGATTGTGGTGGGCCGGGATGTGAGCGAGCGGGTGCAATGGGAACGGCGGCAGGACTCAGACCGCCGTTTTCTGCAGGCGATTCTGGATGCCATTCCTGACAAGATCTTTATCAAGAGCGCCGACGGCATCTACCTGGGCTGTAATCAGGCCT
>CAZYMK010000074.1:0-12188 GCA_964648885.1 uncultured Geobacter sp.
TGCCAGCTTCTGACTGCCCAGGAAGCTCTTTTTGTAGATATGATAGCGCTTGATATCCGGCTGGCCCGCTGCCTGCCACCCGATCAGCCTGGCTGCACGATCTTTGACCTGCACCCCGACCACCGGAGCGGGCAACGGCTTGGTTGCCCCCTTGACAGCCACAGAAAGCGGCCCCAAAAGCCGGTCACGGTCAACAGCCTGCACCTGATACTGATAGCTGACGCCATCCTTCAGATCACTATCCACCAGCTGTGTATCAGCGGTCTGTTTCAGCAGCCTGAAACCGCCATCACCTTGCTGACGGAACAGATGGTACTCGGCGATATCCTGCTCCGGATTCTTGTTCCAACGCACCGTAATACGACGCGGTTCCCCTGTGGATGCCTGCAATCCTTGCGGTGCTGTCGGCACCGTCTTGGTCACCGCCGTAACCCGGCTGCTGAGCGGGCTGACCGCACCACCGGCATTTACCGCTGCAATAACGTAGGCATAGCTCGTTGCATCCTTGAGTGGCTCCGCAGCATCACGATAACTGCGTTTATCTGCAGCAACCTCGGCGATCCTGACCAGTTTATCCTGGCCAGCATCACCACGATAGAGATGAAAAACGGTAAGCTCGTCATCCGGCACTGCCGTAGACTCCCAGGTCAGGGTCACCCTACGAGGTTCCCCCTGACCGGCGGTCAGCTTGACCGGTGTAGGGGGCAGATCGCGGGTGGTGGCCATCACCTCCGGCGATGGGCTGCCGGTCCCCTGTTCCTTGCTGAAGGCAACAATCCGGTACCAGTAACTAGCCCTATCGGTCAAATTCATATCCGCATAGCTGGTCTGCATCCGGTCGTTGATGACAGTCAACTCCTGGTAGGGGCCTTCCTTGGCTGGTGCCCGATGGATGCGGTAACCAGCCACACCGGCAAAGGGGTGTACCTGCCAGGAAAGCGGAATCCGCCGCACCTTGTTGCTGGCCGCTGACAATCCGACCGTGGCTACTGGCGTCGTTAGCGAGAGCTGAACAGAACGTTCACTTTCTGCGCCGGCCTGGTTCAGTGCGGTAATCAGGTACAGGTAGGTCACGCCATTGGCAAGCCCCTGGTCTCTGAAAACGGCCGATTCATCAGTGCTGGTGCCCACCGGCACAAACTCCTTTTCCGCAGCAGTACGACGGTATATTCGCACCCCCTTGGGCACCATTCGCTCATCTCCACCGTTAGAGGGCCGCTGCCGCCAGCTCAGCACCGCACCTCCCAGCATCGGCTCTACATTCATGAAAATCGGCACTGCCGGTGCGATTGACGTTGCCCCGCGTACCGGCTTGGCGGGCTCACTGGCAGAACCGCCGTGTCCCACTGCAACAACCCGATAGTAATAGGTCTCATTCAAGCGCAGCTGTTCATCACTGTAAGCCGGTTCCGTTACCGTGGCCACGGTATTGAACGGTCCCTGTTCATTGGGGCTGCGCATCACCATGTAGCCGATGACCCGGCCAGGTTCAGGATGGGTCCAGCTGAGCCGAACGGCATTGGTTGCCCCTGCCGCCAGAACCCCTGATACCGGTTGCAAGGGTGTTGTTGCCACGACAGCTACCGGTGCAGCGGACTTTTCTGCTGCTGCCCGAATCCTCTGAGCCAACCCCTGCAGCACCTTGGGGGCCTCTGCCTCGTGCATGCGCAGTTTCTCGGTCAGCACCACTTGCTGGCCACGCATGCCAAGCACCTGCAAATCAAGGGTCGTCCCGCTGGCCTGGGTCATTACCGTACCGCTGACCAGATAGTCTACCCCCAAACGTCCGCCCAGGCGCTGCAGCTGTTCACGGCCTAGGGCATCAGACCTGATCCCCTCCAGATCCATAACCGATTCAAGCCGTTTGCGTTCAGTAACCTCAAAACCGCCGCTCCGCTCAAGCTCGTTCAGCAGCATGGTCGTTAAAAAATCAGTCACTGCCATGGCCTCCATGTTGGTGGCCACAAACGGTACACAGCCCAGACGTGAACGGAAGCGTTGTTCGGTCGCCTCGCCCGGTTGCACCGGAAAAACCGCTGCTGCCAGGCAGGCGATCACCAACACCATACAGAAACGGACCAGCTGTTTACAATAGTTGCCAAATAGAACCATACCGGTTACCCATGCTTCTCGACTGACAGCAGGTACTGCTCAATACCTTTGCGGGCCTGTATGGAGATCGGGCTGACCACATTCTTGACCTCTTCGGTCATGAGGGCATCCAGATACCGCTCCAGCACCTGATCCCCGCCGTTCTTCTTGGCCAGCAGTTCAGCTGCCTGCAGGTAGCCTGCCTGACGATTCTGAAAGCGCGACAGCACCAAGTGCCCCAACTCTGCAATACTGTCATCAACCGCCTTTTCCAGCAGCACCGCATCGGAAGGCAGTTCCAGCGGATCAAAGGCGATATTGGCAAAATCAACCCCCTCTGAATACTTGTCTTCCGCGACCTTACGGTTCTTGATGGTGGTGGTTATCACCACCTCGCCTGACTCCACATCAATCACGCGGAATGAAAGCGCCACGTTGGCGGTCTTTACATGGGTGCCCACCTTGTATTTAACGGTCTCCCTAATCTCTTCACTGATCAGGGATGGCGGCGCAATAGCCAGCTGCTCCCTGGTGGGCGCCGGATTCGTCAACAACCAGCTCTGGTAGGCCGGATTGGGCACCTGCTTGGTAGCCACCACCACGTTGACCATTTTGGAGCCTTCTTCGGCACTCTTTTCTACGTTATACTGCAGCACGCTCCCGAAGATAAAGATATCGGTACCTTTCAGCTTACCGGTCTTCTTGGCGCTTTCAATGTCATACAAACCTGCCTGACCAAATTCGATCTCCTTGATGATGGCCCCTAGCACGTCACGGGCCAGAATTTTCACGTCACTGCTGGTATTCTTGGTCATGTAGGAGAGCAGGCTGTCGGTTACCAGTCGGCCGGAGTCGGTACTGTTGGTGGGTGGGGCAAAGTCCATAATGGCGATTTTCTTCACCACTCGTTGACGCAGGCGGTCTTTCAGGCTCTGCAGCCGCTGCTGGCTGTCACGGTCTCCGCCGGCAGTACGAATGGAGAGATCAAGCCAGTACCAGGCATTGCCCACCAGACCGGCTGCCTCCTGCTCCTGGGAACGTGCTGCCATCTCTGCGGCAAGCTGCCTGCGCAGCTCAACCCCGTCACCTTCATTCATCAAGGTCGGCGAAAACAGCATACCTGCCTGCAGCATCTGATACGCAGTGTACAGCTTCTTCTTGCTCAGCAACACGGTTCCTTGCTGCAACATTCGCTGAGCCCCTTGTTGTTTGAGTTCCGCCATCCTGGTTTGCAGCTGCTGGTCAGGCTGCAGGGCCTGGGCCTTACGTAGGTACTCCGCCACCTGCACCCACTGCTGCTGCTTGGCTGCCTGCTCTGCCTTGGCAAACCAGGCCGGTGCCGTGTTCTTGGACTTGGCTTCCTGCAGCAGTCCGGCCACCTGCTGATTCTGGGGCTGGAAGGCCAGTGCCTGCTCCAGGCTGGCAATCATACCGTCCAGATCATCCTCGGTCCGCTGCCGATCAGCCTCTTTCAGATAGTAGCCCATTGCCGACGACTCCGTCTGCGGCAGCTTGATCATCAGGTCTAGGTAACCGGGGTAAAACTGCTTGATCTCACGCAGCTTATTGACTGCAGTCGGCCAATCCTTCTGCTCGGCTGCCTTGGCTGATGCGGTATACAGCTCTTCAGCCCGCTTGAGCAGAGCATCCATCTGCTTATTGACACTGTCGGCAAGCACCTTGGCCTGACTATTGTTCGGATCTGCCTTCAGCGCCTTATCCAGCTCCAGCTGGGCTGATCGTAACTGGTCATAACCGATTGACTCACCCTGAAGCTGTTTTCTGCATCGCTCCACAAAACGGGAAGAGGCAGCCGCACGCGCCGATGAAAGGGTGGTACGGTACTCCTGATTATCCTGCTCCTTGGAAAGAGCCTCTTCATAAAGGGTGATGGCTTCGTCAACACGCCCCTGACGCTCCAGCTGCCGGCCCAGCTCAAAGCTTTCCTTGCCGGGATTGTTGCAACCGGCCAGCACCACCACCAAGCTGAGTACCATAAGTATTCGTCTCATTTTGTACGTCCTCCTTTAGCAGAACGAGGCTGCCAGCGCGCCTGCAAATGCCCTGCAGAATAACCGGCAACCGACAGGGTCGCCCGCTCCAGCTCCAGTGAGCCCAGATCATCCACAACATCACGGAGCGCGCCGGTAATCTCAAGATCCAGGCGCAGCTGATGATCTTTATAGCCACGGTCGTGAACCGTTTCAACGTTAACGGCCTGTTCTCGCAGAACCTCTTGCAGATGAGCTATCTCACCAACAGGGATACCGGCCACGGTCACCCGGACAGTCCGTACCCCGGTCACCCGCTTGGTCCAGGCTGTTATCATCTGGCGATGCAATGCCTCGGTTATATCCACAGCAGCCTTCTGCAGCGCCTCGGCACCGGCGGCTGCAGGATTCACATTCAGGGCACGTTGTGACGACTGGGCTGTGGCCAGCAGTTCCCCGGTCTCCACCTCAACCGCCTTGGCAGTGGCAGTCACCTGCACCGGACGAAGACTGGTTCCAACCAAGGCGGGGGCTGCACTGGCCTCGGCCCGTCCGATAATCACTACCTCTGCCCCACCACCTGCTGCGGCCCGCACCACGGCATCGGTCTGGTCACCACCACCTTTGGCGACCTCCCGCTCCACTGCCAGCATGGCCTGCCGGTCAACCAGGGCATACCCACGCTTGGGCAAGGTGCTTATCAGCTGATTTTCCACGGTACCACCAGGGGTCGGATGTCCATCAGTATTTTTTTCCAGCACCACCACGGCAATTCTTGGTTTGCCGACCTTCCTGATCAGCAGCCCGGCATCATCCAAGCCCTGCTCCAGCTTATACCGCGATACTGCGGCAAAGATCCTGATCCGGTAGGCATCAGCCTCGGCGGTCTCGGAAAGAATCCGGTAGGTCTTGATAAAGCCGTGACTTCTGGCAAAGATCTTGTCGTTGAGCAGTTCAGAGTCTTTCACCACACTCTTGGATTCGACCGCCACCCCGACCACCTGTTCAACAGCCCGACGGAAGGCGTTCTGCAGGGCGGCTTCCCTGGCCTGGTCCTTACGTCCACCCGTGATACCGGCATACCCTTCAGCCTCGACTCCGCCGCCGATCTGATCTGCCAAAGCCGGAAACGCCAACACGACTGCCAGCATCACCATCGCCAGCAGCGACATAAACCTGCCCATTGTCTGCTTCATAGCTGCCTCCCCCTGCCGCTACCTTGAAACGCCAGCATGCGCACCACTGAACCGCCATACCCCCTGCGTTGCAGGAAACCGGCCACTCTGCGGCGCTCCCGGTCATCAGCCCGCAGTGGATCAAAGCCGGGATACCGGCGATTCAGCAACCCCTGCGCACACTCCAGCTGCTCATGCCGGTCGGACTCTTCCTGGAGCAGCTCATCGACAAGGGTCTCATCCACACCTCGCCGCAACAGTTCCTGGCGCAGACGAAAACCGACAAACCGTCCGCTTTCCTTGGCTGATGCCACAAAGCGCTCGGCAAAACGCCGATCCTGCAGATATCCTTCGGCCTCCAGCCGTTCAACCGTTACGGCAGCCTCTGGGCGACTGTACCCTTTCTGCAGCAGTCGCTGCAGCAGCGACCACGTCGTAAAATCACGCCCTGTCAACAGGCGCAGGGCAGACAGATAGCAGTTTCCAGTCGGCTTAGTAGCGGTCAACCTGAATCTTCTCCTCGCTCAAGACCTGCTCCAGTTTTTCATCCTTCTGTTCAAAGTTATCCCATGAGGCATCAGATGTTGACGAGATACCGGAAACCTTGAGGGCAAAATCATCAGGATTGGAGCTCTGGCGCAACGCCTCTTCATAGGTAATCAGTTTGGAGGTAAACAGTTTCATCAAGGATTGGTCAAAGGTCTGCATGCCGTAGGAGACAAACCCCTGGGCTATGGCATCCCGTATCTGCTTGGTCTTGTCCTTGTCGTCAATACACTCTTTAACCCGCGCGGTACCCAGCAGCACCTCTACTGCCGGCACCCGCCCCTTGCCATCAGAACGAGGGACCAGACGCTGGGAGACAATCCCCTTGATGATACTGGACAGCTGGATCCGTACCTGACGCTGATGATACGGCGGAAAGACGGAGATGATCCGGTTGACGGTCTCCGGCGCATCCATGGTATGCAGGGTCGACATCACTAGGTGGCCGGTCTCGGCGGCGGTCATGGCGGTCTCAATGGTCTCGTAATCCCGCATCTCACCCACCAGGATCACATCCGGGTCCTGACGCAGTGCCCCCTTGAGGGCACTGGAGAAGGTAGGAGTGTCGGTCCCCACCTCCCGCTGGCTGATGATGCACTTGTTATCACGGTGGAGAAACTCCACCGGATCCTCAATGGTGATGATGTTGCAGGTACGCTGAGTGTTGATATAGTCGATCATGGCTGCCAGGGTCGATGACTTGCCCGAGCCGGTGGTGCCGGTTACCAGAATCAACCCCCGTTCTTCCAGACAGAGTTTCTGCAGTACCGGCGGCAGGTTCAGTTCCTCAAGGGAGGGGATCTTCATGGCAATGGCCCGGAACACCAGGGCGATGGTGCCCCGCTGGCGATAACAGGCCACCCGGAATCGCCCCAGACCCGGGACTGCGTAAGCCATATCAACCTCGGAATTTTCCTCAAATATCCGCCGCTGACGATCACTCATCATCATATTGGCGATACTTGACACCACATCCGGTGCCAATCGCTGTGCATTGGGGATCGGATGCAGCTTGCCGTCAATCCTGACAATCGGCGGCAAGCCGGTCTTGATATGGATATCAGAGCCGCGTGCCTTGACCGCAATGGTAAGAATTTCGTTCAGATCCACCGGGCACCTCCACAGTTCAGCGTTAGTTCCCTTCGGCCTTGGATGACGGGGCAATCAACTCAAGCAGCTTGCCCTCAATCTCGGCCAGCATGGCCGGATTGTCCTTCAGGAACTGCCGGGAATTCTCCCTGCCCTGGCCAATCCGTTCCTTGTTGTACGAAAACCAGGCGCCGCTCTTGTCGACAATCCCCCTGTCTACCGCCAGATCCAGCACATCCCCGGTGCGGGAGATTCCCTCACCGTAAAGAATATCGAATTCTGCCTCTTTGAAAGGTGGTGCCACCTTGTTCTTGACCACCTTGACCCTGGTGCGTGAGCCGATGATCTGATCCCCCTGCTTAAGGGTGGCGATCTTACGGATGTCCAGCCGCACTGAGGCGTAGAACTTAAGGGCGTTTCCGCCGGTGGTGGTCTCAGGATTGCCGAACATCACCCCGATTTTCATCCGGATCTGATTGATAAAGATCACGCAGCAGTTTGATTTCGAAATGATACCGGTCAGCTTGCGCAGGGCCTGGGACATCAGGCGTGCCTGCAGCCCCATGTGAGAGTCCCCCATCTCTCCCTCAATCTCTGCCTTGGGTACCAGTGCGGCAACCGAGTCCACCACCAGCACATCAATGGCCCCGCTGCGCACCAGGGTCTCAGCAATTTCAAGGGCCTGCTCACCTGTGTCCGGTTGGGAAACCAGCAAATCGTCGGTCTTTACCCCCAGCTTGCGGGCATACCCTATATCCAGAGCATGTTCGGCATCTACAAAGGCTGCAATACCACCCTGTTTCATGGCCTCTGCCACGATATGCAGTGCCAGTGTGGTCTTACCTGATGATTCAGGGCCAAAGATTTCAATCACCCTGCCTTTGGGTACACCGCCCACCCCCAGGGCCAGATCAAGGGAGATGGCGCCGGTGGAAATCGCCTCTACACCCGGCAACACCTCATCATTGCCGAGGCGCATGATAGCCCCTTTGCCAAACTGCTTTTCAATCTGTGACAGGGCCAACTCAATGGCCTTGTTTTTATCGCTCACCGGAGACCTCCTTGCGGGTATGTGGCTGGTAGAAAAGAGTTGTGAACCTATCACACAAAAAGAGCTGCCAGCAAGCGAAATAAAGGCAGATTCAGGCCGTTTCTGACGCCATAAGTCGCGTTTTCAGCATCAAAAGCGCCTGCTCAACCGACTGTTGCCGAATAGCAATCCGATCGCCGTCAAACCGGCACCTGATCGCCTCACTTCCGTTATCATCCGCAAGAGCCAGATACACCGTTCCCACCGGCTTGTCTGCGGTACCGCCGTCCGGCCCTGCTATACCGGTAATCGCCAGACCAAGATCAGCCCGACAGGCCAGCCTGACACCGGTTGCCATGGCACGGGCCACCGGCTCACTCACCGCGCCATACTGCTGCAGCAGCTCCCAAGGCACCCCCAGCAACTGATGCTTCACCTCATTGTGGTAGGCGACCACTCCGCCCCGAAACCAGCCTGAACAGCCCGGCTGATCTGCAATACGGGCTGCCGCAAGTCCGGCAGTGCAGGATTCAGCCAGGGCCAGGGTCAGGCCGTACCGGCAGAAAAGCAGATGGAGCTCCTGCAGCTCAATCACGGGTATACTCCTTCACCAGTTGCTGCTGAACCTGCTTCAGGGGCAACCCCTGCTCCGCAGCAATCCTGCAGCAATCGTCAAACTCCGGTTTCAGTGAACAATCAGCCACCTTGTACCGCACTATCCCCCAGCTGGTTTGACGCTCTTCGATCCGCCGCCGCTGCAACAACCGCTGCTGTTGCTGTACCCGCAACCCCAGCGTACCGGTTTCAGCCATCACCAGATCAGCCAAATTGCTCTGCTGATCGGGTCTGCACAGAAATGCCAGCAACGTTCCCGGACGCTGCTTCTTCATCTGAATGGCACAGGTCCAGACATCCAGGGCACCGGCTGCCAGCAGCCGCTGCACCGTATGACCGATCACCTCCGGGGTGATATCATCCAGATTGCAGCTAAGCTCCAACACCGTATCCCCCAGCTGATCCGTGGTTTCCCCCAGAAAGCCACGCAGAATATTGGAGCAGTCCGCAAAATCCTTGCTTCCGGCACCGTGACCAATGGCCGCTATCTGCATTGTCGGCATGGTTGCCACCGATTTAGCCAAGGCAGCCAGAATAGCGGCACCGGTAGGGGTTACCCGCTCACCAGCGTCACAGTTGCCATGCACCAGCAGACCTTTCATGAGCAACGCCGTAGCCGGGGCCGGCACCGGCAGCCGACCATGGGCCGTCTCCACAAACCCGCCACCCAGTGGAACAGCTGAGCAGTAGATCCGCTCCACCCCCAGCCACTCCAACCCGATGGCCGTACCAACGATATCCACGATGCTGTCCACCGCACCCACTTCATGAAACTGCACCGCATCCACCGGCACCTGGTGGGCCTGTGCCTCGGCCTCGGCCAGCCGTAAAAAGATCCTCTGCGCCAGCTCTTTAGCCCGATCAGTCAGGCTACTGGCTGCAATCATCTCCCGAATATCAACATAGTGTCGATGGTGGTGGTGTCCGTGATCATGATGTTCATGGCTATGGGGCAGCTGCACCGTAAAATGCCTGCCGGTCATGCCGCCACGCTGCACCTGTTCTTCAGATAGACGGTAGGAACCATCAGGCAAACCCAGTTTTGCCAGCTCGCTACTCAGGTGTTCCAGCGGCAGCCCCAGATCCAGCAGGGCCGCCACGGTCATATCACCGGCAATACCGGCGGTAGCGTCAAGATAGAGGATGGTCATACCGCTTTCACCTTTTCTGGCTGATCATATTGTTTCAACATCGTTAAACTCCCTGAGAATACAGGTTGAAAATGCAATCAGATCATCCAGATGGTGTTCAATCACGGCAATCATCAGGGCAATATCCATCCGTTGATATTCATGCACCAGAACATTCCTGAAACCGACCATCCCCTCCAGCCGCCGCGCAAGTTCATGGGAAATGATACCCGCTGCTGACAAAAGGGTGAAACTATTCCTGCTGTCTTTGGGCAATCCCAGTTTACGGGATTTTATGGTGTGGTTCGCCAGATCAATACATTGCTCGCAGGCCCGCTGCAAGTTAATGGCAATGGCATCCTGCTTCAGATGATCCTCCTCAAACGGCAGTGTCGAAGGCGCGGCATAATATTTTCTGGCCTGGCTGATACAGCGTTCTATACTTTCCTTCTTGTTCAACAACAGATCACTATACGGCATAAAATCTCCCATCAGACAGCGCTGCATCGACAATATCCTGTCGCTCTTCATTCAACTTCTGGTATTTGGACAAGGTCAGCATTTCAAACTCATCTACGGCTGATCTGTCTCCGCAATAGATCAACCGGCCATTCATGACTATCTCTTTCTGGAACACCGTTGAGACAAGCCGGGCATTCAACAGATCCACCTCTTTGTGCAGCAGACGCGCCAGAGCGGCACTACAGCCGCTCATGGGCAACAGGCGCTCCTTTTTTGCCTCTTCAGGCCTGAGCAACAGCGCAATATCAACGTCACTATCCGGCCATTCGTCTTCAGTACCGAAGGAGCCAAACAGGTAGATACCCTGCAAATCAGGGTAATGCTCCAGCACTGTACTGGTAATGGTATCGGTGGCACTCATGTTAGCTCCGGTTGCAACGTTATAATCTGGTACGTTTCTGATTGATCAGTCTCTCCAGCTCTTCCAAGTCTTGCAGATCCTCATTATCAGCGGCCAAAGCTTCTTCAGTTTTGCGTTTTTTGTCAAATTCTTCATACCGCTGTTCAGCGACTTCTTTGGCCACCTCGGCCTTTACTTTTCCAGCATGGGTCAAGAGCTCATGCTCATTGAATAACAGAAAGGCGTCGAGTTTTTCCGACCACTGTTCCATGGTGACGGTCTTGCGCTGTCGGGCCTGCCGTTCAGCATAGTCCAGATACATGGTGACAATCTCGTTCAGGTCTTTAATCTCATCGGCCTGCAGATAGTTCTTGGCAGTTGCCACATCCGGCTTGCGGACAATGGAGCCCTGCCAAGAGGTCAGCCCCATGTTGGGTAGTTCCGGATTACTGCGCGATTCGATCAATTCTGCGGCGGTCTTGCCGGTAATGGCCCAGAGCATCTTGTTCTGAACCTTCTTGAAAAACAACTGGGCCTGCTCGGAACTTTTGTCATAATCAATGGCGGTGGCATAGATATCGCGGATTTTCTGGTAAAAACGCTTTTCTGATGCCCGGATATCCCGAATGCGGGCCAACCACTCGTCAAAATAGTCCCAGGTATCAGCTTTTTTCAACCGCACATCATCCATGGCAAAACCTTTGATGATGTATTCTTTCAGGATGCTGGTAGCCCATATGCGAAACTGGGTGGCACGCTTGGAGTTGATCCGATAGCCTACGGCGATGATGGCGTCGAGATTGTAATACTTGACCGTCTTGGTCTGAGTTTTACCCGGTATCGCACCGTGGGCCGTGGTATGTTCCAAAATGGAACGTACCACTTGTTCATCCAGCTCAGCGCTATCAAAAATGTTTTGCAGGTGCTTGGTGATTGCCGGGCGTTGCACACCAAAAAGTTCAGCCATTTTCTCCTGGGTCAGCCAGATGGTTTCATTCTGCAAGACGGTGTCAACTTTAATGTCACCGTCGGGAGTGGTGTAGAGGATGATTTGGGATTCGGTCATGCTGCAGATCCTTTGATTAGAATGGGGCGGTTGAGATCAGACCAGCCACGGCGGCCCGTCTTTCAAAAACCTCTTGTATTGCAGTTTCTTTCCAATCCATTTACATCTCCCTCCAAGCGTTCTAGAAAATAAAGTCTCCAGAAGTTACTACCCACCCCACCGATTATCCTCAAACATCTCCACCGGCATCGAATGCCTGAGCCGCCACACCATCTTGATCGACAGGTCGCTCTACTAACTGACCATATACACCGGCCCATGATAGGGAGTACGCCTCGTCTAAAATCCTGACGCTACAGGTCGTTGTTGTGCTCAGATGTGCAGCCTGTTTCGGTGCATAGAACTTGCACCATACGTACTGCATGGCCACCTCCATAACACTATAAACCCGCGACTCTTACTGACAATGGCATTGAATGCAGCTCCACTTTTTCACTCCCTGTTCATCAGGCTGGCAGCACAGGCAACTCCGAAGCCGTTATCAATGTTCACAATTCACACGTTCAGTTATCCAACTGTTTTATGATTCCTCAATTACCTTGAACGGCAGTTTTCTTAAACGGTGGTGAGTGTCAGTTATGATGATCGAATAA
>CAZYMK010000075.1:0-11853 GCA_964648885.1 uncultured Geobacter sp.
CCGTCGATATAAAGGTTCATCTTTTCCTTTTTTTCAAACTCTTCCATCATTTTTTTCTCGCCGGTCACCCAGCGAGCCGTGGCGTAGGAAACCGGTTCGTAAGCAATCTTGACGCTATACTCAAACTCAAGCCGGTGCAATACCACCTCAAACTGCAGCACACCAACCGCACCCACCACCCACTCGGCACCAAACAGCGGCTTGAAAACCTGGGTGGTGCCTTCTTCTGCCAGCTGCACCAGCCCCTTTTCCAGTGCCTTTGACTTCATCGGGTTTAAGAGGCGTACCTTACGAAAATGTTCCGGCGCAAAACTGGGGATGCCGGTAAATTTCATCTCTTCGCCCAGGGTAAAGGTGTCACCGATCTTGATCGTGCCATGGTTGTGGATGCCGATGATATCACCAGGGTAGGCCTCTTCCACGTTGCTGCGGTCCTGGGCCATAAAGATGGTGGCATTGCTGATCTGGAAGTCTCGCCCCAGACGCAGGTGACGTACCTTCATGCCACGCTCGAAACGGCCGGAACAGATCCGGAAGAAGGCGATCCGGTCACGGTGGGCCGGATCCATGTTGGCCTGAATCTTAAACACGAAACCGGAAAACGGCTCTTCATAGGGGGAGACCATCCGGCTGGTGGTGGCTCGCTCACGGGGGTGGGGGGCATACTGCACAAAGGTATCCAGCAGTTGCTGCACGCCAAAGGTATTGATGGCACTCCCGAAAAAGACCGGGGTCTGGCGTCCGGCCAGGTATTCGTGCAGATCAAAGGGGTGTGCGGCGCCCTCCAACAGTTCAACGTCGTTGCGCAGTTCTTCTGCCTGGCTACCCAGCAGTTCATCCAGCAGCGGATCCTCCAGCCCTTGTACCGTCACGATCTGCCCCACACCATGCTCGGCTTCGGGGTCAAAGAGCAGCACCTCTTTGCTGTAAAGGTGGTAGGTGCCGCGAAAACGCTTACCCATGCCGATCGGCCAGGTGATCGGCGCGGTCTGCATCCCCAGGTTCTTTTCCACATCATCCAGCAGATCAAGCGGTTCCTGGCCTTCACGATCCAGTTTGTTCATGAAGGTCATGATCGGCGTATCACGCAGGCGGCAGACATCCAGCAGCTTCTTGGTCTGGCTCTCGACCCCCTTGACCGAGTCGATCACCATCAGGGCTGAGTCCACGGCAGTCAGCACCCGGTAGGTATCTTCAGAAAAATCGTTGTGGCCAGGGGTGTCCAGCAGGTTGATCTCATAACCGTCATATGAGAATTTCATGACTGACGAGGTGACGGAAATACCGCGCTGCTTCTCCAGTTCCATCCAGTCTGAGGTGGCATGGCGTCCGGCTTTGCGGGCACGGACTTCACCGGCCTGCTGGATGGCACCGCCAAACAGCAGCAGTTTTTCAGTAATGGTGGTCTTGCCGGCATCCGGATGGCTGATAATGGCAAAGGTGCGGCGTTTATCGACTTCTTCCTGGTTAAAACGAGCTTCCACGTACCACTCCTTGGACAGAAAAAGGCGGGTTTGGCGCCCGCCTGGTGAGTTTTATCAGTTATGCCCTGAAAATCAGACGATCAATACACCACTTGCCCCCACCGCTCACCACCAGAAACAGGGCCATGCCAAGCAGGGCCAGGGTGAACTCGATGCCGTGGCCTTTGCCGGGCGTACAGGCAGCATTCATGAAAAAACCATGGACCCAGTGTACCTTGTAAACGGCAACCGCCATCACTGCGGCTATACCTGCAGCAGAGATACGGGTAAGAAATCCGGTCAGTACACCGAAACCGCCGCCAAATTCGGCTATGATCGCCAGCAGGGTAAAGAGGGGGGGGATGCCGAATTTCTGCTCAAATACTGAAAAAGTCGCTGTCAGGCCGCTGCCGCCAAAGAATCCCAGCAGCTTCTGCGATCCGTGGGCAAGAAAGATCAGCCCCAATGGTATCCTGATCAGTAAAGGGGCGACAGCGTCAGTCAGTTCTAAACTACCCCTGGCCATGTTGCACCTCCGCTGCACCAAAAAGAAAGGGGACGCAAGAGTCCCCTTTTGGTGCTGATTGGCGGGCGGTATTGGATTCGAACCAACGACCTTTGGCTTCGGAGGCCAACACTCTATCCAGCTGAGCTAACCGCCCGTGAACTAAATCTTTTACACTATCGCTTCAGGCAACTCAAGGGAAAAATCTGGTAAGGCGCGGGAGCCTCTGCTACTATCGCGCCATGAAAATCATTGGTTTAACCGGTGGGATAGCCACTGGAAAAAATGCTGTAGCGGAGATGCTGGCAGACTTGGGCGCGGTGGTAATCGATGCGGATCAGCTGGCTCGCGATGCAGTGGCACCGGGAACCGGGGCCTTGCAGCAGATCATCGAACAGTTCGGGGAGCAGGTGTTGGCCGCTGACGGTACCCTGGATCGTCAGACAATGCGCGGGCTGGTCTTTCAAGATCCGCAGCGCAGGCGGCAGCTTGAGGCACTTGTGCATCCAGCCATCAAGCATCTGGCTCTTCAGAGGTTTGCAGAGGAGCGGCAGCGCGGTACCCAGGTGGTGGTGTATATGGCACCGCTTTTGATTGAGGCAGGTGCTGTTGATCGGGTCGATGAGATCTGGGTGGTGACCGTGCGGCCTGAGGTGCAGTTGGCACGCCTGATGGCGCGTGATGGTTGCAGCCTGCAGCAGGCAGAGCGTATGATAGCGGCCCAGCTGCCGCTTGCAGAAAAAGAATGCTTTGGCGTGGTGGTAATTGACAACAGCTCCAGCCTGGAGGTAACTCGTCGTCAGGTTGCAGCAGCTTGGCAGCAAAGGATTGGATCATGACTGAACAACACCCTATACTCCGCTGGAAAGGGATGGCAACCAGCCTACCTGACGATCTGCTTAACCTTTTTGCCACGGTGCCATTAGGTGCCGAAGAGCTGACAGCAGGTGAATTATCCAGGCTCGGTGCCGGACAAGTGCAGGCGGTACGAGGAGGGGTCGGCTTCACCGGCAGCTTGAGCATCCTGTACCGCAGCCTGCTGCAGTTACGCACTGCCAGCCGTGTCCTGCTGCAGCTTGGCAGGTTCCCTTGCAACTCTCCGCAGGAGCTGTATGACGGTATCAGGGCCATCCCCTGGGGTGAGCTGTTGACTCCCGCCATGACGCTTGCGGTTGATTGTACCCTGCGGGATTCTGCCATTACCCATTCACATTTTGCAGCCCTGAAGGCCAAAGATGCCATTGTGGATCTGTTGCGTGATCAGACCGGCAGTCGTCCCAGTATCAACACCAAAACACCTGATCTGCGAATAAACCTTCATATTGCCAAGAATCAGGCGACGGTTTCTCTTGATGCAGCCGGAGAACCGCTTGACCGCCGGGGCTGGCGTCTGGATAGAAACGAGGCTCCACTGCGTGAGACCCTTGCAGCGGCTATCATTACGCATACCGGTTGGGATGGCACAGTGCCTCTGGTGGATCCGATGTGCGGATCAGGTACGTTGCTCCTGGAGGGCGCTGCCATGGCACTGAATCGGCCTGCCGGGGCAGGGCGGCAGTTTGGCGTGATGAAATGGCGTGGTTTTGACAAGCAGTTGTGGGAACGGGTGCTGCGCGATGAGCAGGCAAAGGCTAGTGAGAGCCTGGCAGTGCCGGTGTTGGGGTATGATCGTGACCCGATGGCAGTCATTGCCTGTCGAGAAAATGCCCGACGAGCTGACCTTGCCTACCAGGTTTCTTTTGATCGCAAGCGGTTTGAAGATGCTGAACCGTGCGGGCATCAGGGGATTGTGGTGGTGAATCCCCCCTACGGGGTACGGATGGGGGGCAAGCAGGAGCTTGAGCAGCTGTACCGCAAGATCGGTGAGGTGTTCAAACGTCGCTTTACCGGTTGGAGCGCCTATCTGCTGGCTGGGGACCTGGAGCTTGCCAAGCTGGTTGGTCTCAAGCCATCCCGCCGTTTTGTACTTTTTAATGGTCCCCTGGAGTGCAGGCTGCTCAAGTATGAGCTGTACTGACCGCTACTTGGTCTGCAGCTTGTGGCAGAACAGACAGCGATGCTTGGGAGGATGGTTGGGCGGCAGCTTGATGCCGTTGGCGTCATGGCAGGGCTCACAGAGTTTTTCTGCAGCCTTCTTGTCCGGCTTGAAAAAGGTTTTGGCGAAAAGGGATGCATCGGGACCGGGTGCCTTGCGGTAGGCCTCGTCATACGCCGGCTGGTGGACTGCATCACGGGGCACCGGTGTAGTGGTCTCCTTGCCGGAGATGCTAAAAAAAGTAATCAGTACGGCTGCTACCAGGGCGATAAAGAACCAATCCCGCTTATCTATCTTCATAATAATGGTTTCCTAATCCTTGATGAATACAAAATAGACGATCACGCCACCGATCCCCAAACCAAAACCGGCAAAAGGGAGGATGGACCGCATGGTCATCTCTTCACCGGGTGCGGGCATGGCCCACTTGGCCATGAAAATCAGACCGATCAGGAAGAACAGGGTGAGCAGGACCGGTTTTGATTTTTTGTAGATGCCGAGAAACAGTATCAGGATCGTGACCAGCAGAAAAATCCAGTTGGAAAAGATCTGCTGTAACGTCAGATTCTGCAGCGTGGTCATCAGATTCTGGGTTTCAAGGGGGCGCAGGACTTCGATAGTCTTTTCTGCCAGCTCCTGTTTGTCCACGTCATCTACCTCCCGGTCGGCACTGCACCGCATGCGAGCGCAGTTCTGTATGCCAGGCAATTCACTTTCAACTCAGAAAATCCATCACCTTGTCAAGGAACCCTTTTTTCATCGGGTGGGCTTCTTCACCGCTGATCTTGGCAAACTCTTCAAGCAGCTCCTTCTGTTTGCCCGACAGGTTGGTGGGGGTCTCTACCTTGACAACCACCAGTTGGTCACCGCGACCGTATCCTTGCAATGACGGTATTCCTTTTCCCCGCAGGCGGTAGATCTTGCCTGACTGGGTGCCTTCAGGAATCTTCATCGAGACTTTGCCGTCCAGTGTCGGCACTTCTATCTCGCATCCCAAGGCAGCCTGGGCAAAGCTGATCGGGATCTCGCAGACAACATTGTCGTCCTCGCGCTGGAAGATCGGGTGATCTTTGACCGAGATCGCCACGTACAGATCACCATTAGGCCCGCCTTTGACCCCTTGTCCCCCTTCGCTGGACAGTTTCAGGCGTGAGCCGGTTTCGACACCGCCAGGAACCTTTACCGAAAGGGTCTTGCTGTCCTTGACACTGCCCCTGCCGCGACACTCCGGGCAAGGATCATCTACCACCTTGCCTTCGCCGTTACATTGGCCACAGGTCTTGCTGACGCTGAAGAAACCCTGTTGATAGCGTACCTGCCCCGCACCACGGCAGGTGGGGCAGATCTTGGGATCGGTGCCTGGCTTTGCGCCGGAGCCATTGCAACTTGAGCAGCGTTTGGCATAGGGAATGTCGATTTTTTTCTCGCATCCGAAGGCTGCCTCTTCAAAGGTGATTTCCATGTTGTAGAGCAGGTCGTCACCGCGGCGTCCCTGAGTGCGTCTTCCTGCGCCGCCACCGCCAAAAATGTCGCCAAAGATATCACTGAAGATGTCGCCAAAGGGTGACCCGGCGCCAAATCCACCGCCAGAAAAACCACCGGCACCTGACACGCCAGCGTGACCATACTGGTCGTACTGAGCACGTTTTTGGGCGTCTGAAAGCACTTCATACGCCTCGGTTGCTTCCTTGAACTTCTCTTCAGCCTCTTTGTCCCCAGGATTCTTGTCTGGATGAAATTGTATGGCCAGTTTACGGAAGGCCTTTTTTATCTCGGTCTCAGACGCATTTTTATGGACGCCGAGAATCTCGTAGTAGTCACGCTTTTCGCCGTTTGCCACGCTTGGTTCCTTATCAGTGAAATACAGCTGTAGGGGCGAGTTTGCAACCCGCCCCTACGCTATACCATCAAAACATTCCAGATTCGACTACTTCTTGACTTCCTCAAAGTCGGCATCAACGACTTTCTCGTCTTTGGCCTTTGAGCCGCCTTCCTGTGAAGCGCCTTCTTCGGTACCACCATCAGCGGCACCAGCTTGCTGTGCCTGGGCATACATGGCCTCAGCCAGTTTGTGAGCAGCCTGGGCAAGTTCATCGGTTGCCTTCTTGATTGCCTCGGCATCGTCACTATCCATCACCTTTTTCAGATCAGCGATCTTGTTCTCAATGGCGCCTTTATCAACGGCATCAACCTTGTCGCCAACATCTTTCAGTGATTTTTCAGTGCTGTAGATCATGGAGTCGGCCTGATTGCGGGCCTCAATCGTCTCACGCTTTTTCTTGTCTTCTGCAGCATGGGACTCGGCATCCTTGACCATTTTTTCAATCTCATCCTTGGAAAGGCCGGAAGAGGCGGTAATGCGGATTGACTGCTCCTTGCCGGTGCCCAGATCCTTGGCTGAGACATGGACGATGCCGTTGGCATCGATATCGAAGGTGACTTCAATCTGGGGCACGCCACGGGGTGCCGGCGGAATACCGGTCAACTCGAAGTTACCCAGGGTTTTGTTGTCGCGGGCCATTTCGCGCTCACCCTGGAGGACATGAATCGATACTGCCGGTTGATTGTCGGCAGCCGTGGAGAATACCTGGCTTTTTCTGCAGGGGATGGTGGTGTTCTTCTCGATCAATCGAGTCAGCACGCCGCCCAAGGTCTCAATACCCAGCGAAAGCGGGGTAACATCCAGCAGCAGCACGTCTTTCACATCGCCTTTAAGGACACCACCCTGGATTGCAGCGCCGATGGCCACCACTTCATCCGGGTTAACTCCTTTGTTGGGAGTCTTGCCGAAGATCTCCTGTACACGCTGTACAACAGCTGGCATACGGGTCATGCCGCCCACCAGGATCACCTCATCAATCTCGGAGGCAGACAGCCCGGCATCTTTCATGGCCGTACGGCAAGGTCCTTCCAGTTTGCGTAGCAGATCATCGCACAGCGATTCCAGCTTAGCGCGGGACAGTTTCAGGTTCAAGTGTTTGGGGCCGCTGGCATCAGCGGTGATGAACGGCAGGTTGATATCGGTCTCCATGGAGCCGGAAAGCTCGCACTTGGCCTTTTCTGCCGCTTCTTTCAGGCGCTGCAGCGCCATCTTGTCGCCGCGCAGGTCAATACCTTGATCCTTCTTGAACTCGTCGGCGATCCAGTCAATGATCTTCTGGTCAAAGTCTTCGCCACCCAGGAAGGTGTCACCGTTGGTTGACTTTACTTCAAATACACCGTCGCCCAGTTCCAGCACCGAAACGTCAAAGGTGCCGCCCCCTAAGTCAAACACGGCAATTTTCTCATCTTTCTTTTTGTCGAGACCATAGGCCAGAGCTGCAGCGGTCGGCTCATTGATGATCCGCAGTACGTTCAGGCCCGCAATCTTGCCGGCATCCTTGGTGGCCTGACGCTGGGAGTCATCAAAGTAGGCCGGTACGGTGATGACGGCATCGGTGACGGTCTCACCCAGATAATCTTCTGCTGTCTTCTTCATCTTCTGCAGCACAATGGCTGAGATTTCAGGCGGAGAATATTTCTTGTCCCGGACATCTACCCAGGCATCACCATTGTCAGCCTTGACAATTTTGAAAGGGGAGATCGCGATGTCTTTCTTGACTGCCTCTGTCTCAAACTTGCGCCCGATCAGGCGCTTGATGGCGAACAGGGTGTTTTCAGGGTTGGTGACCGCCTGACGCTTGGCCTGCTGACCAACAATACGCTCACCGGCCTCGGTGAAGGCCACCATTGACGGGGTGGTGCGGCTTCCTTCGGAGTTGGCTATGACAATCGGTTCGCCACCCTCCATGATTGCGACACAGGAGTTGGTGGTTCCCAAGTCAATTCCAATTACTTTACTCATGATATGCTCTCCTTCCTTGCGGACTTTTCGTTAGTTAAGATGTTTATGCCCGTTTCAAAAAACAAGGGGCTTCTGAAAAAAAATTATGGGTTTTTAGCCACCGACACCATGGATGGCCGAATCAGTCGCTCTTTGAGCAGGTAGCCCCTTTGAAACTCCTGTACAATAGTATTTGAGGGTTGGTCAGCGGTTTCCACCTGTGACATGGCTTGATGAAAGGCCGGGTCAAACAGGGTGCCGCAGCTGCCTTCCACCGCACAGACGCCGAATTTTTTGAGCGCCGTCACCAGCAGTGTGTGGGTCATCTTGACCCCTTCAACCAGTGCAGGCAGTCCCTCTTCATTAGCGTGCTCCAGGGCGCGCTCAAGATTGTCAACCACCGGCAACACCTCTTCCACCAGAGACTTGATGCCGTAGTTGAGCAACTCCTCTTTTTCCCGTGAAGCCCGTTTACGATAGTTCTCCAGATCGGCTCGCTCACGCAGCAGCTTGTCCCAGTTGTCCTTTGCTTCCTGTTCTTTGGCAGCCAGCAGCTCTTCAAGCTGACGCACCCGCTCTTCCGGGGTCAGATCTGCACCATCACCGGCAATCGGTTCCTGTGTGGTCGACAGGTCGTTTGTTTCGTCACTCATGATACGTTCTATCCTTTCATCGTTCAGTCAGCAGTTTGCTGACCAACTGTGCAGTGTAATCCACTATTGGAATGACTGAGGAATAGCCCATACGAGTTGGGCCGATCACCCCCAGCAGTCCGATGGTGTTGGTGTCAGTCATGTAGGTTGAGGTGATCAGGCTCATGCCTGCCATCTCTTTAAGGGGGGTCTCCGAGCCGATAAAGATCTGGACACCCTGGGCCTGCATACAGCCACTCAGCAGATGTGCCAGACGTCCTTTTTCTTCAAAGGCCTTGAAGAGCTCACGCATTTTGTTCACATCATTGAATTCCGGCTGATCAAGGATGCGCGACTGTCCGGCTATAAACACCTCATCCTGTTCGTCGGGTAGTGCCTGACGTGTCAGCTTGAGTGCTTTTTCCAGCAGCTGGTCGTACCGGGTTTTTTCCTGTGTCATCTCGGCCAGGATTTTTTCATGAACCTGGCTGATGGTCAGCCCTTCCAGTATGCTGTTGAGGTAGTTTGCCATGCCGACCAGCTGGTCTGCGGCAAACTCCTGTTCCGTCTCGATAATCCGGTTCTGTACCGCCCCGCTGCAGGCCACAAGAATGGCAAGTATCCGTTTAGGGCCCAGCTTGACAAATTCAATATGCCGAAAACGTCCGGTCGTGAATCGAGGGGCAACCACAATACCGGTATAATTTGACAGGCTGGAAAGGGTGCGGCTGGCCTCTCTCAGCAGGTCGGTCAGATTGCCGCCGGTTTCGCGGCAGCGTTTCAGTATTTCGCGTTTTTCACCAAGGCTGACTGAGCGCAAACCGACCAGGGTATCGACATAAAAGCGGAAACCTTTGTCGGTAGGGATGCGGCCGGCCGAGGTGTGTGGTGATACCAGCAGCCCCAAGTCCTCAAGGCTCGCCATCACGTTGCGCACCGTGGCAGACGAAAGCGCCAGGCTGTGACGCTTGGCTACAGCACTGCTGCCGACAGGCTCAGCAGTTGCGATATAATCCTCGATAATCGCTTCCAGTATCTGCCTGCTTCTCTGCGACAATGTCAGGTCAACCATATACCACCCCATGCGAAACATTCGTTTCGCTGTACGAAGTTAGCACTCTTTTGCGGTGAGTGCTAACAAGTCACAAGGTAATCAGCAGCTCCTGGTTTGTCAAGGCCATATTAACCTTCCTGGTGCTGTATATCGGGATCGTATCTGGCTACGCAGGTTATCAAAGACTTGCCTGCCCACCCTAAAAACTATATAGATACTTATTGAAATTTTTTAAGGAGGAACGGTGTGGCCTGGCAGGCTATTGGCATATTTGATTCTGGTGTAGGCGGACTGACGGTACTGCGTGAGATCGCCAGGGCCTTGCCCCAGGAAGATACCATCTACTTTGGGGATACCGCACGGGTACCCTATGGTACGAAATCACCAGACACCGTGATCCGTTATGCGCAAGAAATTGCAGCGTTCCTGATCAAACGCGACATCAAGCTGCTGGTCGTGGCCTGTAATACGGCCTCTGCTGTTGCGTTGCCCACCTTACGCAAGCTGCTCAGCATCCCGGTGGTCGGCGTGATTGAACCGGGTGCCAAACGGGCTGTTGAGGTGACGCGTACTGGTGTAGTCGGGGTAATCGGTACCAGCGGCACCATACGCAGTAGTGCCTATTCGAGGGCGATCAAGCGGCTGAACCCGACGGTATCAGTGCTTGCCCGTCCCTGTCCCCTCTTTGTCCCCCTGGCTGAGGAGGGCTGGACTGAAAACGAGGTGACGAGCATGACCGCCCACCTCTATCTGGATGAGCTCTGTGACGCCGGTGTGGATACCCTGGTACTGGGTTGCACCCATTATCCGCTGCTTAAAAAGGCAATTGCATCAGTCATGGGGCCTGACGTAGTTCTGGTCGACTCTGCTGAAGAGACGGCGCGTACGGTGGCAACCATACTCCAGGAGAAAAAAATGCTGAGACCGCCTGCAGAGCAGGGGAATCACCATTACTACGTTACTGATATACCGGCAGGTTTCATCAGGGTTGGCAATCGTTTTCTGGGCGGCAAGCTGGGTGACGTCTATCAGGTTGGCCTTGATGATTGTCGGGTAAGCACGGAGAAAATCTAATGTCGTTACCGCACAGACGGCGTATCGGAGCCGATGTTCTTATTCCGTTCATACTGCTAGCGTTGGTGTTCGGAGGGTTGTTTTGGCAGAAATATCAGGAAGCGCGGCAATTGGCTGAGCCTGTTGTTACCGGACCGCGTGAGGTTGGGGATCGCCGTGTTATCCTGTTTTTTGTTGATGATGCAGGAAAGCTGTCCCGAGAGGCTCGTCAGGTTGATGCCTGCCAAGATCCGGCTACCTGTTTGCGCTCCATATTGGAAGAATTGTTCAGCGGGCCGATCGGCGATCTGGATCCGGCGGTACCAGAGTGGACCGGTATTAACAGTGTCAGCATTGTGGGTGAGACTGCCAGTGTTGATCTTGAAAAAAGTTTTTCAGAGGCGCTTCAGCCCGGAAGTTCTGCCGAAATGCTGGCGGTATACGCCATTGTTAATACAATTTGTGTCAATATGCCTGAAATTACACAGGTTCGCCTGACTCTTGCCGGAGAAGATGCGACCCACTTGCGTCACCTTGACCTTTCAGAACCGTTGACGCCGGATTTTTCCCTGGAATCGCAGCCTGTTCATCATCAGAACCAACAATCAAACAAGCTCCCCTGAGGGTACAGTCATGCTGCTGGGTTACAATCATAATATTACCTATAAGGGATCGGTCTTTCACATCCAGACCGAAGATAGCGGCATAAAAAACCCGCATATCATCACTTTGCTCTACCGTGAAGGCGTCATTCTCTGTTCAAAGAAAACCAGCTATGCTGACATCCTCAAAATAGAAAACCTCGAAGCGGTAGTTGAAGATCTGATGAAAGAACAACACAAAGAGATGTTACGGCGTCTGAAAAGTGGCGAGTTTGATGCCCGGGCCTTTGGAGCAGTTCAAGCAAGTTCTACCGAGCCAGATCCTGAACGTAGAATTGTAACCAGCGATGAGTTGCCTGCAGCCGACGTGCAGATTGAAGAAGTAAACGACGTTAATCTACTTTTTCAGGAGGAAGTCACACAAATAAAGACAACCTCAGAATCGTTGGAAAATAAATCGATTAAGCCGGTTAAACAGAACGCTGTAAGCCTTGATGATGCCATCCTCAACTTTTTTGGTGCATCAAAATAGGGTGTAATTTGTAAGGCCTTAAAAAAAATATTGACAGCCAGATAACCCTTTTGCTATATAATTTATCTCTTCACGCGGGAATAACTCAGTGGTAGAGTGCAACCTTGCCAAGGTTGAAGTCGCGAGTTCGAATCTCGTTTCCCGCTCCAATAAA
>CAZYMK010000076.1:0-11714 GCA_964648885.1 uncultured Geobacter sp.
GACCTCCCTGCAACAGACTGCCGGAAACCGGGCTCAGCCGCTTGTTGACCGGTGCGCTGCCCTGCTGGCGGACGACTGCAGCCTGGATAACCTGCTGCAGACTGCCGGTTCATATCTGGCAGCCCCGCTGATCACCGAGGCGTTGGCCTTTGATACCTGGCCCCAGCATTCCACCCGCGAGCAGATGGAGCTGATGCTGGCCACCTCTGCCGGTCTGATGGCGATGCACCGTGACCAGAAACAGCTGGTCTGCGCCGAGCTGTCCCGGGTGGTCTTCCGCGCCACCGGCAGGCTGATGCTGCAGGCCTCCTTCAGCTGCACTGAACCGGCGCTCTGGCTGAACCACGACATCATCGCCACCCTGGCTGCCGCCCCTGTCGGCAGCGACCTGCTGGACTAATTTTCCTGTAAGCGACCCACGTCGTTGTACAGCACTCTGTTTGTTGAAACGCGCTTCGACTCCGCTCAGCGCACAAACTGTTCCCTGAGCGGAGTCGAAGGGAACTGAACTCAGAAGGATTAATCATGAAACTGATTCACTCGTTCATGCTGTGTATCCCTGCCCTGCTGCTGATTCTGCAGGGCTGCGCCAGCACCCCCAAGGCTGACCAGACCCCTGAAGAGCTGTACGCCCAGGGTGAGGTCGCCTTCCAGAAAAGCCGCTACGAAACAGCCGTCGAACTATGGAAACGGGTGCGGGAGACCTTCCCTGAACCGGAACTGGCTTCCAAGGCAGAGATCGGTATTGCCAACGCCTATTTTCTCAATCACGACTACATCGAGGCCGGGGCTGCCTATGAAGACTTCCGCAAACTGCACCCCACCCATGACCTGGCCCAGTTTGCCCTCTACCGCCAGGGACTGGCCAGCTTCAACCTGATCACCGGCATCGACACCGACCAGACCCCCACCAAAAATGCCCTGACCCTGTTTGAGAGCTTTGTGCGGCAGTACCCCACCTCTCAATATGTGGGCCGGGTACAGGAAAAAATTGCTGATTGCCGCGGCAAACTGGCCCAGTACGAGATCTATGTCGGGCGATTCTATTACCGCACCGATGCCTATCCGGCCGCCATCGGCCGCTTTGAGCGGGCGCTGGTTGATTTTCCCGACTACACCGGCCACGACGAGACCCTCTACTACCTGGGCAAGGCCGCCCTTGAGATACGGGACCGCGAAAAGGGCCAGACCGCACTGTCGCGGCTGGTGCGGGAATACCCGGCCAGCAAGTATCTGGGTGACGCCCGTTCCCAGCTCAGCAAGTTATGATCAACACCGCAGCCTGGATAACAGGGGCCTACCTGCTGGGCTCCATCCCCACCGGGTTGCTGCTGGGCAAGCTGTACGGCATTGACGTACGCAAGGAAGGCAGCGGCAACATTGGTGCCACCAATCTCTACCGCGCCATGGGCCGCAAGGTGGGGATCCTGACCCTGCTGGGCGACTGCCTGAAAGGAATGCTGCCGGTGCTGCTCGCCTGGCAGCTGGGGATGGGGGAACCTGTCCAGGCCTGGATCGGTCTGGCCGCCTTCTGCGGCCATGTCTTCTCGATCTTCCTGCTGTTCAAGGGGGGGAAAGGGGTTGCCACCGCCCTGGGGGTCTACCTGGCATTGGCACCTTTGGCGGTATTGGCAGCATTAGGGATCTTCATCCTGCTGGTGGCAATCTGGCGCTACATCTCACTTGGCTCCATCGCTGCTGCTACCGCCATGCCGCTGCTGGTCTGGTTCAACCCCCACAGCACCGAGCTGCTGATCGCCACGACCGTCATCTCCGCCATTGTCATCATCAAACACCACGCCAACATCAGCCGCCTGGCTGCCGGAACCGAGAGCAAATTCAAGGCCTGAAGCCAGTTTTTTTCCAACAGATGCAACAGCTCCAGATCAGCTGAATACGAAGGAACCCCCTGATATGAACACGTTAAACCTCACACTGCGTGGTCTCTTGCTGGTGCTGTGCCTCTCCGGATGTGCCTCCACCACCCTGGTCTCCTCACAGACAACACCCGGAACAACGCCCCGCCCCTATAGCACGCTGCTGGTTGTCGGACTTTCGGAGGCAACGGAAACACGCCAGACCTTTGAAGAAATCTTTGCCAATGAACTACGCAACCGTGGTGTGCAGGCCATCCCCAGCTACACCGTACCGGCCCTGAAAGACCGTGCCTCGCGGGAGACCCTTGCCGAAGCGGTACGGCTGCACCACGCGAATGCCGTATTAATGAGCCGCTTTCTTTCCGTTAAGAACAAACGCGATACGAAAGCCGGTTTTGTCATGACCGACCGTGGTGTGGATGTTGTGGACTACTACGATTACTACGGCAACTACTGGGAAGGGGTCGGCACGTACGCCAGCTTTGATGCAAAACCGGTTGACGAGATCATCTCATCCGTTACCAGCCTTGAAATCACCCTCTTTGACGCCGCAACCGGCTCCAAGGTCTGGTCAGGCAGGTCTGAAGAATCCCATGCAGAACGGCTGATCAGCTCCACACAAGAGCTGGCAGACCTGGTCATCAAGGCCCTTGCCCAGCAAGGGTTTATCTCTTCAAAGTAATCCGATCGGAGCGATCCATGCCTGGTACATTTCTGTCGCTGCTGTGTATCTGTCTGTCGGCAACCCTGCTTCTGGGGGGATGTTCTACCGTAACGATACAGGAAAGCTGGCGCAGCTCTGCTGCCGCTGCCGCCACCCCGCACCAAAAACTGCTGATCGTCAACCTGAACCTTGATCAGCAGGTACGCACCATGTCTGAAAACATCGTTGCCGGCGAAATGCGTGACAGCGGCATTGCTGCCGTTGCCGGCCACAGCTACGTATCGATCAGAGAGCAATACACCAGGGAAGAACTGCAGACAGCGGTGAGTAAATCAGGCTGTGATGCGATCCTGACCATTCGGGGCATCACCACCGGAAATCAGCAACTGCACCAGCAGGGCCAAGGTACTGTGTTGTATAGTGAAGGTCTTTTGCCCTCATCATGGGACGACCGGCAGATAGCCACCCTGCAGATCAACCTCTACCATGCGGCAAACGGCCAGCTGCTCTGGACCGCAACCGTCAAGGCCTCCGATGACGACAATAAATTTATTGAAAGCCGCGACCTGGGTTATCTGCTGGTGAAACGCCTGCGGCAGGACGGTATGGTTGGTCATTAAAGCGGCAGTTCGTATAGCAACGGATGCACCTCGCCGGAATCAAGCAGCTCCCGAAACTGGCTCACCAGCCGGTAGGTAATCCCCCACAGCACCATCTTCCCCGGTAGCCCCAGATCAATGGCCGGGGCCTGCAGCTCCCGCTCACCAAAACGGACCGTGGCAACAATCTGCCGCCGGGGGGCCTGCAAGGCCTCCAGTCCGTACCAGAAGACATCATGCACCTCGTCGGACAGAACCGGCTGCACCGGTTCATGCAGGCCATAGACAAAACAGGAGACCCGCACCGGCAGGTTGGCACCGACAATGTCGGACAGCCGGCCCAGGCAGGCGGCCGATCCGAGATCAATGCCTACCTCTTCCAGTGTTTCCCGCTCTGCCGTGTGACGCAGGGTTGCGTCATCAGGATCGCGGCGACCGCCGGGAAACCCGATGTTGCCGGACCAGGGGTCCTCAGGATGATGGGCCCGCTCGATAAAGAACAGCTCCGGTCCGTTGCCGTTCATACGCAGCAGCAGGGCCACAGCAGCAGGCCGCCGGTCATCGCAGGGACAGTCTGTTGGCGGCTGCACCCGGCCCAGCCGCTGCGCAACAAGATGATACCAGTCATGGGCGTACATGGCTGCCACTGTACACCGGAGCAGCAGCAGCCTGCAAGCAGCTCTCATACCTGCTTGTGAATCCTGGCAAAGCAGGTATACTTGCGCCCTGTGCTGCTCCAATTTATTCGGTGTGAATGCCATGTCCCTCCGCGCACAACTGCTGTTTCTGGTGCTGGTTCCCCTGCTCTGTGCTGTTGGCGCAGCAGCCGGGCTGTTCTACGGCCATCGGCTTGAGGCTACAACCAGCAGAGGGATTGCCCAGACGCAGCCGCTGGCCGATGAGCTGCAGGATTTTATCCTGTTTCTCAACGATCCACCCAGCGGCTCAGGCAGAGCCGCCCAGTATCACCTGCAGGCCACCCGCAACCGTATCAGCAATCTGAGTGTCACCATCCAGCCGGTATTGAAGACAACGGCAGAACGTCATCTGCTTGATCAGCTCCAGTCGTTTCCCGCCCGGCTTTCGCAGCAGCTGGAACCGTCTGTCCGCGGCAGCGCCACCCTCTCCAACCGCAGTGCGGCCCTGCTTATCGAGCAGTTGAAAAAGGGCCAGCCCCAGATCGAACAGCTGCGCAGCTTCTACAGCCAGGCACAGCAGCAGGGGGAGCAGCGGCTCAGCCAACTGAACCTGGTGCTGCTCGTTGTTGCGGTTTTCTGGCCGTTGTTGATGGCGCTGTTGCTCTACCGTACCCTGCCACGCCACGCACACCAGCTGCAGCAGACCGTGGCGACCGTCACCCGCGCTGAACCGATCCTGCAGACACCGGCTACGGTCCCGGAAGAGCAGAACAGCCGGAACAGCGCCATTGAAGAAGAGCTGCGGCAGGCCAACCAGCAGCTGCGCGAGACCAACGCAGCCCTGGAACGCCGCATAACCGAGCAGACCGATGAGCTGACACGGTTGAACCAGGAACTGCAGCAGGCACGGGATGCAACTGATGCCGCCGACCGCTCAAAATCAGAGTTTCTGGCCAATATGAGCCATGAGATCCGTACCCCGTTAAATGCCATCCTGGGGCTGCTGCATCTGACCCTGCAGACCGAGCTGTCAACCAAACAGCGAGAATATCTGCATACGGTCAATGGCTCAGCACAGTCGCTGTTGGGGATCATCAACGATATCCTGGATGTATCACGGATTGAAACCGGCAATCTGCAGATGGAACAGATCGATTTTTCTCTGGATGAAGTGGTACGCCGCGTGGTCACGCTGCTGGCCATAAAGACCCGCAGCAAAGGAATATCCCTTGAGTACCGCATGGCACCTGACCTGCCTGACACCCTGGTGGGGGATCCGCAGCGGCTGGAACAGGTGCTGATGAATCTGCTGGGGAACGCAGTCAAATTTACCGAACAGGGCAGCGTTACGCTGGAGATCGCCGGAGAGCCACCGGAGCAGGACCGCTCTGTCCTGCTGGCGGTAACGGTCAGCGATACCGGCATCGGCATGGATCAGGATACCCTGTCAGGGCTGTTCAAACCGTTCGCGCAGGGCGATGCCTCGAACACCCGCACCCACGGCGGTACTGGCCTGGGGTTGACCATCTGTCGCAGCCTGGTGGAGATGATGGGTGGCACGATCACCGTCACCAGCAAGCCCGGTGCCGGCAGCAGCTTCAGGTTTACTGCCAGGTTCGGCATCAGCACAGCCCCTGCGGCTGCCAAAGTACGCGCCAAGGATCGCAGCCAGCTGATCCGGCAGTACCGCAGCCTGCAGGGCCTGCAGCTGCTGGTGGTTGAAGATCATCCGGTCAACCGGCTGATCGCCCAGGAGCTGCTGGAGGCGGTAGGTGCCAGGGTTGACACGGTTACCAACGGCCTGGAAGCGGTGGCGTTCATGCAGAGCCACGGCGAATCGGTGGATCTGATCCTGATGGATATCCAGATGCCTCAGATGGACGGCTATGAGGCCACCCGGGAGATTCGCCGCCGCTTTACCCGCGAACGGCTGCCGATCATTGCCATGACCGCCCATGCCCAGGCTGAAGAACGGAGGCGCTGTCTGGTGAGCGGTATGAACGAGCATCTGTCCAAGCCGATTGCCGTTGATCAGCTGTACGGACTGGTTGCCCGCCTGACCAATCGTCCACCGCTCCCCCGGGAGACGGGCGATTCCGTGGAAACCGTGGCTGACGGCACACCAACCCTGCAACTGCCCGGTATCAACCTTGCTCAAGCCCTGCAGCGGTTAAATGGCAACACCGGCCTGTTGCTGCAGTTAGTGCGCATCTTTGGTCAGGAGCATCAGGGCACTGCCGACGAGATCAGACACCTGCTGGCTGAAGGAGATACCGCAGCCGCTGCACGCATGGTTCACGGACTGAAAGGGGTGGCCGGCAACCTTGCGGCTGATCGCCTGCATCTGGCTGCCCGCAGTCTTGAAACAGTCCTTAAAAAGAAAGACCCTGCTGCAATCGGGGCGCTTATGCCACTGTTTGATGCGGCCCTGCAGGAGATACTGACCACGGCAGCCTCACTGGCAACAGCTGCACCTGAGTGCAGTGTGACACAGCCAACAGAGAGCCACGACGAACCTAGACACCTGCTGAGTGAACTGCAGCACCTGCTTGAGATACACTCACTGGAGGTAACTGAACCGCTGAACCGCTTGCGCAACCTGGCGGTACCAGACCACACCCGCGCCGATATTGATGCGCTCTGCGATGCGGTGCAGCGCCTTGACTACCAGCAGGGGTTAATGCTACTGCATACCCTGGCTGAAAAGACCGGTAGCGGTAAGGAGATCCGATGACGTCCCCCGATTGCGATGGAAAGCTGATGATTCTGCTGGTGGATGATGCCCCCACCAATATCCAGATGCTGAACGAGACCTTAAAGGACGGCTATCACCTCTTTTTTGCCACCAACGGTCGCGATGCCCTGCGAATTGCAGCCGAATCACTGCCGGACCTGATCCTGCTGGACATCATCATGCCGGACATGGATGGCTATGAGGTCTGCCGGATCCTCAAGGCCGATCCGGTGCTGCGGGATATCCCGATCATCTTTATCACCGCCATGTGCATGCAGGAAGATGAGGCGATCGGTCTGGAGCTGGGGGCGGTGGACTACATCACCAAGCCGTTTAATCCCACCATTGTCCGTCTACGGATCCGCAACCAGATTGAACTCAAGCGCCAGCGGGACCTGCTGGCCCGCCTCTCACACCTGGACGGCCTGACCGGTATTCCCAACCGTCGTGCCCTCAATGAGGCCCTGGACCGGGAATGGCGGCGGGGGAGCAGGTCGCTGAAACCGTTGTCGCTCTTGATGATGGATATCGATTATTTCAAGGCCTACAACGACAGCTGCGGCCACCTGGCTGGTGACGACTGCTTGCGCACCATTGCCGGATGCCTGAAGGGACAACTGACCAGGGCAGCCGATGTGTTGGGGCGCTACGGTGGTGAGGAGTTTCTGGCCCTGCTGCCGGAAACCGATGTGGAAGGGGCGATGACCGTGGCCCAGGATATCCTGCAGGCCGTTGAGCAACTGGCTCTGCCCCACCCAGCCACGCCGCTGGGTGACCGGGTGACGCTGAGCATCGGCATTGCCACTGCCATAGCCCAGCGCGAGCAGTCCATCACCTGCCTGCAAGAGGCAGCCGACAAGGCGCTCTATCAGGCCAAACAACAGGGCCGCAACCGGATCGTCTCCACTCCCCGCCTGGACTGTTAATATCATGGAACCTCTCATGTCTCGCAGCCAAACAGCCCCCCCTCCCAACCTCCCCCCGCTGGGGGGAGGAGTAACCCCATGATTGACTTGACAACCATGCTTCAGGCTTTTGCTCCCAACCTCCCACCGTTGGGGGGAGGAGTACCCCCCGACGACACAGACATGTCTGCCATTGGCCCCTCCCAACCATTCCCTTCCGGGTGGAGGAGTAACCAGCCTGTCTCCCTCCCCCGGAGGGGGGTACGATGTTAAGGTTACAGCCCGCCATGCACCTCCCATGCCCAAGGAACTGACCCACTGGTGGCTGGCGGCACAAGCCGTTGAAAAGCTGGAGCCGGACAGCCCATTACGGCAACTGCTGCACCAGGAATGGCAGCTCTATCTGACCGGTGCTGTCCTGCCGGACACCCTGCTGCACCTGGTGGCCAGCAGCTGGAGCGCTGCTGCTCTTGCATCCGCTCAACGCTTCCATACCCCCCCTTCCAGCAGCTATGATCCGTTGATCCGGTTTTTGAAGGGTCAAGGGTCAAGGGTCAAGGATCAAGGAGATGGTCTGGTTGTTGCCCCTTGCCCCTTGACCCTTGACCCTGCGGTTATCTCCTGCCTGCTGGGGGTGGCGGCCCACATCGAAGCGGACATCGTCTGCCACCCGTTTGTCTACACCCTTTCCGGTACCGACATGACGCGCCATTACGCCGTTGAAACCGGACTGGATCTCTGGTTGCTTGCATCAGACCACAAACCTCCGGTGCTGCTGCTGCGTGAGCTGGTTGATCAGCGGGTACAGGATACCGCTGTCACGGTACTGGGCGGGCTCTTTGATCCGTCAGGCACCCTGCCGGAGCAGGCGTTGCGTCAAGCCGTGGCACTGCATGTTCTGATTCAGGGGATGTACGGAGCGCCCGGCTGGCAGCTGGCAGCAGGATTGCTGGCGCTGCTGCCGGTGCCGCTTCTGCGGAGCAGGCACACACTGTTCTATCCATTCGGGTGGAAACGGGGTAGGAAGGGGGACTGGCCGGACAACTGGCGCCATCCGGTGACCGGCGCCATCAGCACCAAAGGGCCGCAGGAGCTTATGGACAACGCCGTTGCGAGAATCGTCCGGATGCTTGTACAGGTGGAAAAACTGGGGATTGAAAAGGCTTTTGCAGCACAGGCCGGTGAAAACCTGCTGACCGGCATTATTCCTTGCCGTACTTCCAGAGCAACCGCCGCAACTGCTCCGCCGTAATCGGCTTGGCCAGGTAGTCGTCCATACCGGCATCCAGGAAACGCTGCCGGTCACCGCTCATGGCATAGGCAGTCAGGGCCACAATCGGGATATGGCGGCCGGTTGCCGCTTCATCGGCCCGAATGGCGGCAGTGGCCTGCATACCGTCCATCACAGGCATCTGGATATCCATCAGCACCAGATCAAACGGTTCCTGACGCCACAGCTCAACTGCCAGGTGACCGTTTTCGGCAAACCGCACCTTGTGCCCTTCCATCCGCAGGATCGCCTCCATCATCTTGCAGTTGACCACGGAATCCTCAGCCACCAGGATACGCAGCCGACGCGTTGCAGCTCGCAGCGCCTCACCGGTCGGCTGTTCTTCCGAGAGCGCTTCTCGGCTGCTGATCGCGCAGGGGATGCGACAACTGAAGGTACTGCCTTCACCGATCCTGCTCTCGGCACTGATGGTCCCGCCCATCATCTCGGCCAGATGGCTGGAGATGGACAGCCCCAAGCCGGTACCGCCGAATTTACGGGTGGTTGAGAGATCTTCCTGAATGAACGGATCAAAAATCCGCTGCAGGTTCTCCGGCAGGATCCCTTTGCCCGAATCCTTGACTGTCAGCTCAAGCATCAACCGCCCGTCCGTCAAGGCCTCACCGGCCAGCCGCAACCGGATCACGCCCTGGTTGGTAAACTTGAGCGCATTGGAAAGCAGGTTGACACCGATCTGCTGAATCCGTGCCGGGTCCGACAGCAGCATATCCGGCAGACCCGAGGCCAGCGACACCTCAAACCGGAGTCCCTTTTCCCGCACCATGGCCCCGAACATCCGTTCCAGTTGATTGATCAGCATGCGGGGCGCAAACGGCACCTCCACAATCTCCAGCTTGCCGGCCTCTATCTTGGAGATATCCAGCACATCGCTGATGATATCCAGCAGGTTATTGGCCGCTGCCATGGAATCCTTGGCAAGTTCCCGCAGCTCACCGGCATCCAGCCGTTCTGCCAGCAATGAGTTGATGCCGATGATGGCGTTCAGTGGCGTGCGGATCTCATGGCTCATGTTGGCCAGAAACAGGCTCTTGGCCTCATTGGCCCCTTCAGCGGCCTGACGGGCTTTGATCAGCTCCTGCTCGATCTTTTTCTGATCGGAGATATCCCTCACAAAGGTCTGGTAGGTGCGGTCTGGCATCATCTTGGTGTTCATATCAATCGGCACCAGACTGCCGTCCTTACGACGTAGAAACCGTTCATTTCTGACTGTTTGTCCCTGTTTGAGCAGCTCAAACTGAAACGGCACCCGGAGCAGCTCCTCCGGAGTAAACAGGGCACTGATATGCATGCCGATCAGCTCATCGCGCTGATAGCCGGTCAGCTGCTCTGCCTCCTGGTTCGCGCCGACAATGACACCCTCCGTACTCCCCTGCAGGATCATATCGGCCGCCAGATCGATCAATGAGCGAAAGCGATCTTCACCCTCACGCAGTTCAACCGTCTTGCGTTCCACCATCCGGCGCAAGCCCCGGTTCAAGGACAGGAGCAGCAACGCCGCCAGACCGCTGCCGCCGGCCAACCAGACCAGCCAGGTCAGCCGACCACCGCCCGTTTCTGCGGTACCGTACCACTGATGATCAATGGCCTTCAGTTCTGCAGGGGTGATCTGGGCAAAACCACGCTCCACCAATGCCAGGGTGGCCGCATCATCTTTGCGCACGGCTCGATGAAACTGTCCGGAATAGAGCGGCCTGGTCTTGTTGAAACGATCAATAATGGCGTACTTGTGGAGAAAATAGAGGGCAGGCGGATGATCAACCGAAAAGACCGACACCTTGCGATCCCGGGCGGCCTGGATGATCTCCTCATAACCGGGATAGACCTTCAAGCTGGTGATCCCGTGACGCTGCAGGTACTCAATCACCGCGTCGCCATCCTTGACCGCCACATCAAAGCCCTGCAGCGACTCTACATTTTTTATGCCGCTGATCTCTCGATCAAAGAAGACCGGCACTTCAATGGTCGCGTAGGGGGCTGAAAAATCGTAGCGTTTCTGGCGTTCAGTGGTCTTGAAAATGGTGTCGATCACATCATGCTCGCCAGCCTGCATCCGACGCTGGGCCTGAGCCCAATCCACGGCCTGCAGCTCCACCCGCACTCCGGTCTTCTGCTCCCACAGCCGCCACTGATCAACCAGAATCCCCTGCACCTTCCCCTTGCTGTCAGTAAAGATGTACGGCGGATAGTTGTTATCCATCACCACCCGGATCCGCTCAGGCTGAGCACTGGCAAGCGCAGGCAGCAGAAGCACCAGCGCTATCAAGAGTCCGCGGACCAGCCTCATACCTCTTTCATCCTTTCTCTCCGGCACGACTCCGGATCAGACCCACGATCGCGCTGTTGATGATACCGTACCAGTTCCAACCCCAGCAACACCAGCAACCAGCTGGTAAAAAGCCACATCAGCAGAAACGGCAGAAACGCCAGTGCCCCATAGATAATACTGTACCGCGCAACCCCGATCTGAAAATGAAAGTAACACCAGTGGGCAGCCTGCCAAACCGCTCCGATCAGAACCGCCCCCACCAGGGCCGATGAAAACCGTACATGCACGCAGGGGATCAGCAGATAGGCCAACAGCAGCACCAGACAGCTGCACAGGTACGGAATCAGCTTGAACAGCAGCAGCACCCCGTCTCCCACCAGATTGGTGTTGATCAGCCACTGCACCAGCTCTCTGCTCTGCAGCAGCGAGGTGATACCAAGGGCTGTGGCCAAAAGCAGCGGCACCGCAACAAGCAGCACCAGATAGTGAGCAAGACGCTGCAACAGGCTGCGCTGTTCCTGCACCTCCCATACCGCGTTAAAGGCGTCGCGCACGTTTTCCAGCAGCATGACCAGCATCAGCAACAGGCCTGCCATGCCAAACAGCCCCAGCGAGCCAACCTCCAGCCGGTTCACATAATCAATCAGCCTGAGACCCAGCTCAGGCGAACTGCCGGCCAGTTGCGCAACCAGATAGGGGCCCAGCAGGTTCTGGATACCGGCCAGCTTTAAGCCCACAAA
>CAZYMK010000077.1:0-11666 GCA_964648885.1 uncultured Geobacter sp.
CATACCATCAAAGGTGCGTCCGCAAATGTGGGGGCTATGCAGCTGTGGGATGCGGCGCTTGAACTGGAACAGGCTGCCCGTAATCAGGATGAAGCAGGGGTGCGACAAGGGGTTGGAGCGATTGATGCCTGTTTTGCTGCCTTCAAACAGCACAGCCACGGTGATGCAGGTCTGACGGAGGAAGGGGCTGACGTTTGAAGTTGGCGTTACGGCACTCATTCTAAATCGCTCAGTTGCTCCATGTTTCAAATACGTTTAATCGTTTTTTAGAGAGAGCCGGTCTGGTTGATTCTTGCCGGTTGTGGAGGATAGCATTATGAAGAGAGCTGGTCGCTGGATTCCGGCACTCCCCAAAAATCGCAAAAAACTGCTGATCCTGCTGCCGGTCTTTGTCCTGGCCTACGCAGTGCTGGTGGTGATCTACCACAAGAACATGGAGTCATACGCGATCAGTGAGGCCAGAAAGACCGCGCTCGATGCACTGCTGAACCATAAAGCTGTGCATAGTTATGTGGCCGGCATCCAGCGCCCTGAGATCTACCGTCTGAAGGCCGAAGGCAAGCTCTATGAAGAATATTTTTCTTCCAAGGTCATGTCCTTTACCTACATTGCCCGTAATGTGAAGGAGCTGCTGGGCAAGGAGCGGGAAAAATCCGGTCTGCCGCCGTTGTACTTCAAGCTTGCAACCGATAATCCCCGTAACCCGATCAATCAGGCAGACCAGTTTGAAAGTGCCCTGCTTGACCGGATGAACCGGGGAGAAATCAAGGAGCTGAATGAAGTGGTGCAGCAGGAGGGTGTACCGACCCTTCATGTTGCCGTACCTGTTGACCGTTCCAGCGCTGCCTGCCTCAAGTGCCATGGCAACCCCAAGGATGCCCCGGCCGAAATGATTGCTCAATACGACGCCGTACGTGGTTTTTTTGAAAGCCCCAACACTATCCGTGCCCTGATCTCAATTCGCGTTCCTCTCAGCCATCCCTTACAGCATGCCAATCAGGTGGTCTGGATGCTTTCCCTGATCACCTTGCTGGTACTGACTCTGATCTACGTGCTGATTTATTATTTTGTGCTGCGGATTGATCAGGAACAGCAGGAGGTTATTGCTGCGGGCAAGGCCAAATCAGATTTTCTGGCTACTATGAGCCATGAGATCCGCACCCCGATGAACGGCATCCTGGGGATGGCTCAGTTGCTGCTTCTGCCAGAGGTAAAGGAGGAGGACCGGCACACTTACGCCCGAACTCTGCTCAACTCAAGTCAGACGTTGCTCACGATCCTGAACGACATCCTTGATGTGTCAAAGATTGAGGCCGGCAAGGTTGAGCTGACTCCTATAGTGCTCTCCCCTGCTCAGTTGCTGGACGACATCAGGGGTCTGTTCTCGGAAATGGCAGGCCAGCGCGGGTTGCAGCTGACTGTAGTCTGGCAGGGCAGTACGCAACAACGGTATCGGGGCGATGTGATCCGGCTGCGTCAGATGCTTTCCAACCTGGTCAGCAACGCGATCAAGTTTACCGATCAGGGGTCAGTACAGGTAAGAGCCGAGGTGCTCAGCGAATCGGCTACAGAGACCATGCTGCAGTTTTCCGTGATCGACACCGGGGTCGGTATCGCCCCGGATAAACTGCCGCTCCTGTTCCAGACTTTCTCCCAGCTTGAAAACACGGCACAAGGCAGGATTGCCGGTACCGGCCTGGGGCTGTCAATTGTACGCAGCCTGGCCGCTATTATGGGGGGTGAGGCCGGTGTCACCAGCAGCGTAGGACAGGGTTCGACTTTCTGGTTCCGTGTCAAGCTGGAACGGGCAGAAGATGCCGGCCCGGACGAGCAGGAACAGAGTCCTGACCTGGAGGTTTGTCTTGTTGAGCATGCGCTTGCCGAAAACCATTTCCTGGTGGTGGACGACAACTCAGTCAACCGGATGCTGCTTGAGGTTATGCTCTCACGTTTTGACGGTCAGGTGACCAGTGTGGAGGATGGGCACAAGGCTGTTGAGGCAGTTACCGCAGGGACGCGTTTTGATCTGGTGTTTATGGATTGTCAGATGCCGGTCATGAACGGCTTTGAGGCAACGGAAAAGATCAGGCAGTGGGAGCGTGAAACCGGTGCCTCACGACTGCCGATCATTGCCCTGACCGCCGGTGTGCTTGAGTCGGAACAACAGCACTGCAGCGATGTTGGCATGGATGCCTTTCTGGCAAAACCGGTCAGCTTTAAGACCCTGACTGCAACAGTTGCCCTCTTGTTGACGGAACGCAAGGAACGGTCGGCACAGACGGCCTGAAGATGAGGTGTAAATCGGTAGAGTAGTAAGTTCCGAGTTCCTTGGCTGATGACGAAGTGGCATACTTGCTTTCGCTCCCACTGCCGGTAGAGGATTGCGTTGTGAATCTGCTTGGTGTACCTTGCCGCCATCTTTGAGGAGCAGGGGAGTGCCGATACCATGCAGACACCGTTGATGATCATGCTTGCAGCCGGTCTGCTGCTGGGATTGGCGGCCGGTTTTCTGATGCACCGCTCGGATTATTGTGTAGCCGGCATGTTCCGTGATCTGTTTCTGTTTCGCAGTACGTTGCTGCTGCGGACGCTGGTACTGCTGGTGGGGGGTTCGCTGGTGCTGTTTGAGTTGATCCGTTTCTCCGGCCTGGTTGCGTTTCCGTTTCCTTTTTTTGGTCCCCCATCCGGTGTGAACCTGGTGGGGGGCTTTTTGTTCGGCATCGGCATGGTGCTGGCCGGAGGGTGTGTAGTTGGTACCCTCTACAAGTTGGGAGCGGGCCGTTTTCCCAGTCTGTTGGCCCTGATCGGTCTGCTGGTCGGTAGCACGCTCTATGCCTTCATCCATCCTGCCTGGGCCGTTTTTTCCCGTATGCTCGCCCTGCCCACCAAGGCTGTTACCCTGCCGCAGCTGTTGAGCCTGCAGTCCTGGCTGCTGACCATCCCAACCGGCTTTCTGTTGCTGGCACTTGTTTGTGTCTGGTTCAGGCAGGGTAAGCTCAGGCAGAACGGTGTGGTGGAGGGGTATCTGCAGCCCTGGCAGGTGGCCCTGTGGTTGGCTCTGATCGGCGTAGCCTCGGTGCTGGTGCTGGGAATGCCGATGGGGATTACTACCTCGTACAGCAAGGCGGGTGCCCTGCTGCTGCAGTCGGTTTCGCCGGAACTGGTGGCCGGGACGCCGTACTTCCAGCTGCAGCCGCTCAACTATCTGCCGCCGCTGGGGGGAGGAATGCTGACCGGCGGACCGGGGCCGGCCCTTGACGGGGTGGCCCTGGTGCAGTTCCCGCTGATTATCGGCATTGTTGCCGGATCGGCACTTTCAGCACTGTTGCTGGGGGAATGGCGGCTGCACCTGTGTCTGCCATGGCGTCAGGTGGTATCGGCCCTGCTGGGTGGTCTGCTGATGGGGCTGGCCTCCCGCATGGCACCAGCCTGTAATATCTGGCATCTGTTTGGCGGCCTGCCGATTTTGGCTATGCAGAGCCTGCTGTTTCTGGCAGGATTACTGCCCGGTGCCTGGCTGGGAGGCCTGCTGCTGACCCGGCTGGTGATGCCGCCTGCTGCCGAGTAAAGGAGCGTTTCATGTCTTCATCATGTAAACAGGTTGATCTGCGCGGCCAGATCTGCCCCTCGACCCTGTTGACCGCCCTGCGGGAGGTGAACAGCCATAAGGATCTGTTGCGCTCAGGCGAGGGTTGTCTGGTTTTTCTGTCGGACAATCGCAGTTCAGTGACCCATATTAGTGATGCCGTGGTCAACATGGGCTATCGGGTTGAGGTGAACAAGGAAGAAGGACATTATCGTGTCGCAATCTGCAGACAGTAACAGGATGACAGCGCCACAACAGCTGGCAGCGCTTGAAGAGCGCAATCAGGAGCTGATTACCTATATTCGCGCAAAGACGAACCGTCTGCTGGAGGTAATGGGGACCGTACCGCTCAATCCTGAAGAGCTTGACGATACCACCCTGCTGGCGGTGGATCCGATCGGTATCGTGACCGACTCGTTTGAGCAGGTGCTGGAACATCTGCATCGGACCAATGCCGAGCTGACCGCCACCCATGATGAGCTGCAGGCGATCTTTGATTCTACAGGAGGCGGTATTGTGGTGGTTGATGACGCCATGCAGGTGGTGGCGTTCAACTCCTACAGCCAATGGGCGCTGTTTGCCGGAGAGCGGAATGTGCTGGGCAAATGCCTGCGCGAACTGATTTGCGGCCACGAGCAGGAAGAGTGCATCCTGGACCAGATTATGGCTACCGGCCGGCGGGTGGAGCAGAGCGAATTTGTGCATGACGGCCGTCACTATCATCTGGTGGGCACTCCGCTGAAGACAGCTGAAGGCCATATCCACCGGATGGTGCTGCTGTATACCGATATCACCGAGCGCCGCGCCGCAGCGGAGGAGATTGAGCGGCTGGCCTTTTTTGACAGCCTGACTGGCCTGCCCAACCGGGTGCTGCTGAAGGACCGGTTGACGCAGCTGCTGACCAGGGCCGGCCGCTACAATGATAAGGTGGCGATTCTGTTTATCGACCTTGACCGTTTCAAGGAGGTGAACGATACCCTGGGACACAGCGTGGGGGATCTGTTGCTGCAGGTGGTGGCCGAGCGGCTGAATCTCTGCCTGCGCAGCTGCGATACCGTGGCACGGTTGGGCGGGGATGAGTTTGTGGTGCTGCTGCCGGGAATTTCCGACCGTGATTGTGTGGGCGATATTGCCGACAAGTTACTGAGGGATCTGTCCCGTCCGGTGGAGTTGGACGGGCGTGAGGTCTTTACCAGCGGCAGTATCGGTATTTCGCTCTGGCCCGATGACGGTGATACGGTGGGTAACCTGTTCAAAAATGCCGACACCGCCATGTATCATGCCAAGGAGCAGGGGAAGAACACCTACCGCTTCTATACACCGGAGATGCACGCGACCTCCCTTGAGCAGCTGACCTTGAGCAGCGATCTGCGCTATGCCCTGGAGCGGGGAGAACTGCATTTGTGCTACCAGCCCCAGGTCAGTTTCAAATCCGGCGGTATAGTGGGGGTTGAGGCGTTGTTGCGCTGGGTGCATCCCTGTCTTGGTATGATTTCGCCTGAACGTTTTGTGCCGTTGGCTGAGGACAACGGCCTGATTGTGCCGATTGGCGCCTGGGTGCTGCAGGAGGCCTGCCGCCAGGGGTCCCAGTGGATTGCTGAAGGCTTTCCTTCGATGCGGATGGCGGTTAATATATCGGCCAAACAGTTTCGTGAGACTGATTTTGCCGAAACCGTCCGTGCTGTGCTCCAGCAGACCGGGCTGCCGCCCCATCTGCTGGAGTTGGAGCTGACCGAGGGGATGCTGATCGAGAATGTCAGTCAGACCCGGACAACCCTGCAGGCCCTCAAGTCCATGGGGGTGATGCTGGCCATTGACGACTTCGGCACCGGCTACAGTTCCCTCAGCTATCTGAAGCACTTTCCTCTGGATCGGCTCAAGATCGACAAATCATTTGTTCAGGAGATTGCTGAATCCTCCGGCGATTCTGCTGCCATTGTGGAGGCGGTGGTGGCGTTGGGACACAGCCTGAAATTGTCGGTTATTGCCGAAGGGGTGGAGCAGCAGGATCAGGTTGATTTTCTGCACCATCGCAAGTGCGATGAACTGCAGGGTTATTTCTTCAGTCGTCCCCTGACGGCCGAGGCCCTGCATGATTTGCTGCGCAAAGGGATGGACAGCCCGGAGTTCTGTCTGTACCACTACCGCTGATCTATCCTCTTTCTTATCATGGCTGCCCGCAGCAGCCAGAGTCCGCTGACCGGGTGGGCTGACAGTCCCGGCAGCAGTTGGTGGAGAACCTGGTCAGCCACCTGCAGCCGGTTTTTATCCCCTGTTATCTCTGCAAGCAGTACCAGATTCAGCGCCAGTGCCGATGGCCCTGCCGGAACCACGCCGTCGTGCCGGTCTGGCAGGCAGAGCGGCAGCGGCTGTTGATCAGTGCCGCTGGTGCCGAAACGGCCATCGGGCTGCCTGAAGAGCTGCAGGGCCTGATCACAGAGCTGTGTTGCCTGCTGCAGATGCTCTGCATTGCCACCCGCCCGATAAAGCTCAATCAGCCCCCACCCCAGAAAGCTGTAATCCTCCAGAAACGCCGGAATGGCAGAAGGGCTGCCGTTGCACCAGCTGCGCAAGAGACGTCCATCGCTGCGAGTAAGGCTGCCGGTGATGAACGCAGCGGCCCGTTCAGCCTTTTCCAGCCACCTCTGATTGCCAGTCAGGGCGGCACCCCTTGCCAGGGCGGCTATGGTCAGGCCGTTCCAGCCGGCCAGGATCTTGAGATCCCGCAGCGGTTGTGGTCGCTGGTTGCGCACGGTCAGCAGCTTTTGATGCAGTCTCTGCAGATTGGCCGGTGGCGGGCTGTCCGGTAATGCCTGAAACAGCACATGTTCATCAGTCCCCTCAAAATTGCCCTGTCCGGTTACCCCGTACCAGCTGCAGAACGTTGCGGCATCATCCCCTAACACCTGTTCAATCTCGGCCTTTTGCCAGACATAGCAGGCCCCTTCACGCCCCTCTGAATCCGCATCCAGCCCGCAGTAAAAACCGCCTTCCGGCGCAGCCAGCTCGTGCAGCACAAACTCCAGCAGATGGCCAGCCATTTCCAGGTACGTATTTTCATCGGTCAGGGCGTAGGCCTCCAGAGCGCTGCAGGCCACCAGCGCCTGATCGTAGAGCATTTTTTCAAAGTGCGGCACCAGCCAGCGCTGGTCAGTGCTGTAGCGATGGATGCCACCACCCAGTTGGTCCCAGATCCCGCCCTGTCGCATGGCCTGCAGTGCATTCAGCGCCAGAGTCTGTTCTGCCCGGCTCTCCCGTGCCAGCAGAAACAGCAGGTACGGGGGCATCGGAAACTTGGGGGCACTGCCAAAGCCGTGGTGCTGCGGGTCATGGATTCGCTGCAGGGTATTGGCGGCCTGATCTGCCAGCTGATGCAGGGCAGGGGAGGGGGCGGTTGAGGCGGGTGTTGCCTGCCGTGCCAGTGCCTCCATCAGCGATTGTCCGTTGCGCTCCACCGCCTCGGGCCGGTGCTGCCAGACCTGGGCAATGTTTTCCAGCAGTTCCAGAAAACCGGGCATACCACGGCGGGGTTCCTTGGGCAGGTAGGTTAAGGCGTAGAACGGGGTGCCGTCCGGCTTGAGAAAGCAGTTGAGCGGCCAGCCGCCGCTGCCGGTCAAGGTCTGGCAGGCAGCCATGCAGAACTCATCCAGATCGGGCCGTTCTTCGCGATCAACCTTGATCGGCACAAAGGCATGGTTGAGGATGTCGGCCACCTCTTCATCCTCAAAGGATTCATGGGCCATGACATGGCACCAGTGACAGGTGGCATAGCCGATGGAGACAAACAGCGGCAGGTTGCGGCTTCTGGCCTCCTGCTGCGCCTCCGGTCCCCATTCCCACCAATCCACTGGGTTGCGGCCGTGCTGCAGCAGGTAGGGGGAACGGGAAAAGATCAGGCGGTTGAACTCCGGCCTGCCATCTTCAGGCAGGCTGGAACGGTCAAGGGCCAGCAGGGTATGTAGTTCGTGGTTGGTCATGGGATATCCTGTCATCTGAAAAAAACTTGCTCAACACCTGTCTGGATAGTACTCTTTCCCATCCTGCAACTGCAAGGGAGTAGTCATGTTTGATTATAGTGAACGCCCTGATCTGGCCCCTTTTGCCTGCACCAGTGCCGCCTCCAAAGGGCGTAAATATCCTGAAGAGTCCTCTGACTCTCGCCCTGTGTTTGAGCGTGACCGTGACCGGATCATCCATTGCGCTGCCTTCCGTCGGCTGGAGTACAAGACCCAGGTTTTCCTGAACCACGAAGGGGATTACTACCGTACCCGTCTGACCCATTCGCTGGAGGTGGCCCAGATCGGCAGGGCCACAGCCCGTCGTCTGCGCCTGAATGAAGACCTGACCGAGGCACTGGCCCTGGCCCATGATCTGGGGCATACCCCTTTCGGTCATACCGGCGAAGAGGTGCTGAACCAGCTGATGCAGGGTTATGGCGGGTTTGAGCATAACTATCAGTCCTTCCGGGTGGTGAATGAGCTGGAAGAGCGTTACCCGGAGTTTGATGGCCTGAACCTTTCCTGGGAGGTGCGGGAAGGAATTCTAAAACACTCATCACCCCATGATGTACCAACAAAGATTCTGGATGAATTTCTGCCAGGTGTGGCCCCCTCTATAGAAGGACAGTTGATTAACTATGCTGATGAGATAGCCTACAACAACCATGATATTGATGACGGACTCAAATCGGGCTACCTGACCCTGGATCAGTTGAAGGAGGTTGAACTGTGGCAGCGCACCGTCAGCCGGGTGCGGGAGCGTTACCCGACCATCGATGACAAGCGGCTGGTGGCCCGCACAGTCAGCAGCCTGATCGGCATGCAGCTTACTGATATCTGCGAGACCACCTGGGCCAATATCCAACAGTACAGTATTACCTGCCTGGAAGATCTGCGCAGGGTCAACCGGGTGGTGGTCCATTTCAGCCCCCAGGTGGAGCAGGAAAATATGGCCCTGAAGAAGTTTCTGAAAGAGAAGCTGTACCGTCATCACAAGGTGGACAAGATGCGGGTTAAGGCCGAGCATGTCTTAAGCAAGCTGTTTGAAACCTACCTGAAGCGGCCCAACCTGCTGCCGCCCAAGTATCACCGCCGGATAGAGCAGAACGGGGTGGAGCGAACCGTGGCCGATTATCTGGCTGGTATGACCGATCGTTATGCGTTGGATGATTACAAGACCTTGTTTGAAACCTTTGAGAGAGTTTGAGATGAAAAAAACAGAACAAGCCCCATCCCGTTACGACTTTTTCGCCTTTCTGGCCCGGATGCAGTATATCAACCGCTGGGGCCTGATGCGCAATACGCAGCCTGAGAATATCAAGGAACATTCACTGGATGTGGCCATGCTGGCCCATGTCCTGACCGTGATCCGCAATACGTTTTACAACGGCACGCTGGACCCCAATCTGGCGGCCATGTACGGCATCTTCCACGATGCCAGCGAGATCTTTACCGGCGATATGCCGACCCCGGTTAAGTATTTTAGCCCTGATTTCAAGAAGTCATTCCATCAGCTGGAAGATCGGGCCAGAAAAAAGCTGCTGGCCATGCTGCCGCCAGAGCTGTCTCAAGTGTATGAGCCGCTGTTCTTTTTTGAGGAGCAGGATCAGGAGTACCAGCCGATTATCAAGGCGGCCGACAAGATTGCCGCCCTGATTAAATGTATTGAAGAGGAAAAGTCCGGTAACCTGGAGTTCATGCGGGCCGGTAAAGAGCATCTGGAGAACCTGCGTAAGAGTTCGTTGCCTGAAGTTATCTATTTTCTGGACCATTTTCTGCCGGGGTACCGTTTGTCGCTGGATGAACTGCGGCTGGGGTAGGGGGGCTGGTATGAAAGACCGTGACATTGACCTGCGCAAGATCGAATCCCGCCTGTTTCAGGTGGCAGCCGAACTGCTGTCTACGGCCCATGATCAAAAGGGGCTGACAGCGGTCATGTCTGCCTTTGCTGATAGCGTGGAGGAGCTGGCCGGGCATCGGGAGGTGGCCTGTCGGGCCGGTTGCTCACACTGTTGCGTGCTGAATGTGGCGGTGCTTTTGCCAGAAGCAGCGGTGATTGCGGCTTGGCTTGAGCAGCAGACACCGGTGAACGACCGGGAGTCTCTGCAGCAGCAGCTGAAACAGCAGGCGGTGCGGGTACGCTGGATGGAAGATAGCGAGCGGATTCACCGAAGCACGGTCTGCACCTTTCTGGATCAGACCGGTCGCTGCGGAATTTATCCGGTGCGACCGCTGGTCTGTCGTGGTGTGACCTCTCTGGATCGGGAGGCCTGTCGCGAGGTGCTGGATCCGTCGGTGTTTGACAGCAGTTTTGCCGTGCCGATGGATACGACCCGCAAGCTGGTGATCGATGTTGCTTTTTGTGCCCTGGCACACGCGCTGGATCGACAGAAGATCATGAGCCGCAGTATTGAACTCAATGCCGGGGTGTCGATTTTTCTGGGCAGGCCCGATCTGGTTCGGTCGCTGCTGCAGGGAGAGTCATTTCCTGCAAGCCTGTGGGAGTAGTGGCCTTGCATCAGCGGCCAAGTGCGGTACAGTGAGTGCAAACAGGTGAGAGGGGCTGCGATGAAGATTCCTCGGATGTTACAGGAAGGGTGGCTGGTAGGACTGCTGGTGACCCTGGTGTTGTCGCTGGCGGTACTGTTGAACTGGTATCCGTTGCAGCTGCTGGAATACAAGCTGTATGACCTGCGGGCCGGGATGCGGGCCGAAAAACCCCAGTCGCCGGTGGTGCTGGTGGCCATCGACGATGGCAGCATTGAACGGCTGGGACGCTGGCCCTGGCCACGGGGATATATGGCTGAGCTGCTGGCCCAGATTGCCGAGTATCAGCCAGCCCTGATCGGCACCAACATCCTCTACACCGAGGCAGACCACAATTCAGGCCTTGAAGAGATGAAGGCGCTGCAGGAGACCGTGGCCGGTCTGGGAGGCAGTGCTGCCGTGCTTGAGGCGATCAGTCAGTCTGCCCTACGTCTGGATAATGACGCCTTGCTGATCCAAGCCTTGTCAGGTACCGGCAAGGTTATGCTGCCGCTCTTCTTTACCCTGGGTGAACAGGCCTCCAACCCTGATCCCAACCAGGCCGCCTATCTCAAAAAATCTTCCGTACCCTACACCGGTTCAGTCCGGCTGCTGCAGGGTAGTCAGCTGACTGCCCCCATTCCTCCCTTTGCTGAACCGGCCCGCGCCCTGGGGCATATCAATATAGAGCCGGACCGTGACGGTACGGTGCGTCGTGAGCCGCTGGTGATCCAGTATCAGGGGCGGCTGTTCCCCTCCTTTGCCCTGCAGGCTGCCTTGCAATACCTGCATATCAACCCCCAGGAGCTGAAGATTGATGCCGGCACGCTGACTGCCGGAAAGTTGAAGGTGGCGGTTGATGAACGGGCCCGGATGCTGATCAGCTACGGCGGCGGATTTGGCAGCTTTCCCATCTACTCTTTTTTTGATGTGGCAACCGGCGCGGTCAGGCCTGAACAGTTCAAAGGCAAGATCGTTCTGATCGGGCCGGTGGCCACCGGCATTGCCGGGTTTACGGTTACGCCGCTGCAATCCACCTACCCGGCCATTGAGATGATGGCCACGGTCATAGAAAATCTGCTTAATAATAATCATATTGCCCGCCCGGCCTGGTTTCGCTGGGTAGAGCTGGGGGCCATGCTGCTGTTCGGGCTGTTCCTGGCTCTGGCTATGCCGCGCCTGAAGGCCGGTATCAGTGCTGCCATCGTCCTGGCACTGCTTTTGCTCTGGAACGGTGCTGCAATCTGGCTGTTTATGGCGCAGGGGCTCTGGCTGGGGATGGTTGGGCCAACCCTAGTGCTGGCCATCGGTTACACGGCCCAGGTCTCGCTGCGCTACATGGTGACTGAAAAACGTAACGAGCTGGTGGAGAGCGACAGCATCGAGACCAACAAGATGCTGGGGCTTTCATTTCAGGGGCAGGGGTTGCTGGACCTGGCCTTTGAAAAGTTTCGCAAATGTCCGATTGAGGACGAGACGGTTAAAGACCTGCTCTACAACCTGGCACTTGATTTTGAACGCAAGCGGATGTTCAACAAGTCCGGGGCGGTGTATGA
>CAZYMK010000078.1:0-11635 GCA_964648885.1 uncultured Geobacter sp.
CCATCCGCTCCAGGATATTCTTCTCATACCCGTGCCCCTTTGGATCGTAGAACTTCTTCCCCTGCAGTTTTTCCGGCAGGTACTCCTGCTGGATATAGCCGCCTGCATAGTCATGGGCGTACTGGTAGCCTTGGTGATACCCCATCTCTTTCATCAGGCTGGTGGGGGCGTTGCGGATATGCAGCGGCACCTCAAGAGCGCCGGATTTTCTGACCTCGGCCAGGGCAGCGTCGATTCCCAGATAGGAGGCGTTTGATTTGGGGGCGGTGGCCAGGTAGGTGACCGCCTGGCCCAGGATGATCCGTCCTTCCGGCATCCCCACCATCTGGAAAGCCTGCAGCGAAGAGACCGCCATCTGCAGGGCGCGGGGGTCGGCATTGCCGATATCTTCTGAAGCCAGGATGATGATCCGGCGCAGGATAAAGAGCGGATCCTCGCCGGCCTCCAGCATGCGGGCCAGCCAGTACAGTGCCCCATCCGGGTCGCTGCCGCGTACTGATTTGATAAAGGCCGAGATGACGTTGTAATGCTCTTCCCCTCCTTTATCGTATAAGAGCGCCTTCTGCTGCAGTGCCTCCTGCATGATCTCCAGGTTGATGGCTGCCTCTTGACCCTTGCCCCCTGACCCTTGCCCCTGCAGTATCAGCTGCGCCGCCACCTCTAGAGTATTAAGGGCCTTACGGCCATCTCCCTGAGCAGATTCAGCCAGAAAAGTGAGGGCCTCGTCGGTTATGTCGAGCCCCGGTTGTTTCAGGCCTTTGTCCGTATCCTGCAGTGCCGTGCGCAGCAGGCAGCAGATGTCTTCCGGTTCCAGCGGTTTGAGGCGCAATACCCGGCAGCGGGAGAGCAGGGGGGCTATGACTTCAAAGGAGGGGTTTTCAGTGGTGGCGCCGATAATGGTGACCAGCCCTTTTTCTACGGCAGGCAGAAAGGCATCCTGCTGGGCCTTGTTGAAGCGGTGGATCTCATCCACAAACAGGATGGTGCGGATACCCTGGCGGGCCTGCTCCTCGGCGGTCTTGAAGATCTCTCTGATCTCTTTGATGCCGGCCATGATGGCTGAAAAAAACACGAACCGGGAGCTGGTTTCACGGGCAATGATATGGGCCAGGGTGGTCTTACCGCAGCCGGGTGGACCCCAGAAGATCAGCGAGGTCAGCCGGTCGGCCTCGATCATGCTCCTGAGCGCCTTGCCCGGCGCCAGCAGGTGCTGCTGGCCGCAAAAAACTTCCAGACGCTCAGGGCGCATCCGTTCGGCCAACGGCGCCTCCGGGCGCTGATCAAACAGGGTGGCTGCCGGGTGCATCACCAGTAGCGGACACCGGACTGGGCAGCAGGCTGGGGAGTGATTTTCCAGATCTGCTGTGCATATTCGGCAATGGTGCGGTCGCTGGAAAACTTGCCCATACCGGCGGTGTTGAGGATCGACTTGCGTGCCCACTCGTGGGGCATCATGTAGAGACGGTCCACATCGGCCTGGGCGTCAAGGTAGGCGTCAAAGTCGGCCAGCAGCAGGTAATAGTCGCTGTTCAGCAGGTTATCCACCAGCGGGCGGAACAGGCCGGGATTGCCGGGAGAGAACATGCCGGAAGAGACCTGATCCAGTACCTGTTTCAGTTCCGGCAGGCGATAGTAGTAATCCTGGGGGCGATAGCCGGAGGCACGCAGGCTGACCGCCTCCGGGGTGGTAAGGCCGAAGATGAAAATGTTGTCTTTGCCCACCTCTTCCATGATTTCAATGTTGGCACCATCCAGGGTGCCGATGGTGAGTGCGCCGTTCAAGGCGTACTTCATGTTGCCGGTGCCGGAGGCCTCGGTGCCGGCAGTTGAGATCTGCTCCGACAGGTCGGCCGCCGGGAAGATCTTTTCTGCCATGGAGACGTTGTAGTTGGGCAGAAACAGGACCTTAAGCTGCTGGTTGACAGCCGGATCGTTATTGACCACGCTGCCTACGGCGTTGATCAGCTTGATGATCAGCTTGGCCATGGTGTAGGAGGGGGCAGCCTTGCCGCCGAATATAACAGTGCGACTGGGCAGCTCAAGGCCGGGAAACTCCTTGAGTCGGTTGTAGCGGGCGATCACCTGCAGGATGTTCAGCAGCTGCCGCTTATACTCGTGGATCCGCTTGGTCTGGCAGTCAAACAGCGCATCCGGCGAGACCTGTACGCAGAGCCGCTGGTAGATGTATTCTCCTAACCGTTGTTTGTTGCGGCGCTTGATCTCCATCCAGCGCTGTCGGAATTCGCTGTCTTCAGCCAGCGGCCGCAGTTTTTGCAGCTCATCCAGGTCAATGGTCCAGCGGTCGCCGATGGCCTCACTGATCAGGTCGGCAAGCCAGATGTTACTGTGCTTCAGCCAGCGGCGCTGGGTGATGCCGTTGGTCTTGTTGTTGAACCGTTCAGGCCACAAGGCGTAAAAATCGCGGAACAGGTCTTGCTGGATAATGTTGCTGTGCAGGGCTGAGACACCGTTGATGGAGTGGCTGGCCACAATGGCCAGGTGGGCCATCCGAACCAGCTTTTCGCCACGGTCGTCAATGATGGAGACCCGCTGCAGCCGTTCCGTGTCGCCGGGGAAGCGTTGCTCGACCTCTTCCAGAAAACGGCGGTTGATCTCGAAGATGATCATCAGGTGGCGGGGCAAAAGTCTGCCCAGCATCGGAACCGGCCAGGTCTCCAGGGCCTCCTGCAGGATGGTGTGGTTGGTGTAGGCAAAGGTCTTGGTGGTGATATCCCAGGCCTTTTCCCAGGACTGGTGACGCTCGTCCATCAGGATCCGCATCAGTTCCGGTATTGCCAGCACCGGATGGGTGTCGTTCAGCTGGATGGCCACCTGATCAGGCAGCTCGGTCAGATCGTCATGTTTTTTCTGGAAGCGGTAAAAGATGTCCTGGATGGTGGCTGAGGCCAGAAAGTACTCCTGCCGCAGTCGCAGCTCCTTGCCCTCCAGCATGTGGTCGGCCGGATAGAGTACCTTGGAGATGTTTTCGGTCTTCATCTTGGATTCAACCGAGCCGATGTAGTTGCCCTGGTTGAAGAAGTTCAGGTCAAAATCACGGCTGGCCTTGGCGCTCCAGAGACGCAGGGTGTTGACGGTGTTGTTCTGGTAGCCCGGTACCGGCACATCGTAGGCCAGGGCCATAACCTCGTAATAATCCACCCAGGAACAGCGTCTGGAGCCATCCTTGTCAGTGTACTCCACCACCCGCCCTTCATAGCGGATCGGGTGCAGATGTTCCTGGCGGTCAAACTCCCAGGGGTTCTGGTAGCGTAGCCAGTTATCAGGCACCTCGTGCTGGCCGCCATCCACGATCTTCTGGTAGAACATGCCGTATTCATAACGGATACCGTAGCCGTAGGCCGGGTACTGCAGGGTGGCCAGGGAATCAAGAAAACAGGCTGCCAGTCGCCCCAGGCCACCGTTGCCCAGCCCGGCATCCCACTCGTACTCCTGCAGGTCTTCAATCTTTAGCCCCAGTTCGGTCAGGGCCTCGTCCCACTGTTCCAGCAGCCCCAGGTTGATCAGGGAGTTGCCCAGGGTGCGCCCCATCAGAAATTCCATGGAGATGTAATAAACCCGTTTGGCATCCTTGATATAGTACGACTGCTGGGTGTCCAGCCAGCGGTCAGACAGCAGATCCCGGACTGCGTAGGACAGGGCCAGATACAGGTCTGCCTTGGTGGCGGAGTATTTGTCCTTCACCAGGGTGTGGTGCAGGTGATAGATGAAGGAGCGTTGCAGGTCCTTGACGGTCGGTTGCTCTGCCTGTTTCATGGTTTCCTCGTGATCGTAGGATAGTGATGGAGTATACCCACCTATTGTCTGCAGTTCAAGGAACAGCAACAAAAAAAGACCGGTGCAGACCGGTCTTTTTTTCAAGCGGAAGTATAAATCTGCCGAGTTAAGGTGCCAGCTATTTGAAAGCTTTCTTTGCCTCTGCGGTCTGCAGGAAGTCCAGCAACTTCTTGACCTTTGGTGTTAGTGCCCCTTTGGACAACAGGGTCAGCGGGCGCTTGAGCGGCGGCGCTGCAATCTTTTTGGTGCCTGCTTTTACTTTGTCCGCATTGGCAATGGAGACCGCCTCAGGGTTGGAGGCGACGGCATCCACGGTATCATTGATGGAGGCAACATCCAGAATCTCTTTGGTAACGGCAGAACCGGCCATGATCTGACAGCTGAAGGTGGCTGATGCGCCGGAGGCAACCCGTGGCCAGACCACCAGTACCGGTGCATCGCTTCCGCCTACCTCTTTCCAGTTTTGCACTTTGCCGCTGAAGATCCCCTGCAGCTGCTCCTTTGACAGGGTGGTGACACTGTTGGAACCGTGTACTACCACAACGGTTTCTTCTTCAATTACAACATGGGGAGTAAGCACCGCCTTGTCCTTGACAGCATAGCCCTTGGCCTCTGCTGCTTTGACCCATGCATCAAAGGTCATGCTGGCCCCTGCCAGTTCAGCAGTGCCGGCCTCCAGGTTTTTGATGGCTTCGGTCGGATCGCTGAAGACAATCTTGACGGAAAGACCTGCGGTTGCAAGCTGCGGCTTGATCGGGTTGAAAATTTTGTCAATAAAGGTGGTACCGGTTGCTACTGTTACCTCTTCGGCAGCAGACGCACCCATCGGAAGTGCAAGGGCGGCAACAGCGGCCAGGGACAGAATGATTCGTTTCATGGTGATTCCTCCTGTGGTGTGGTGTGGTTCTTGCTACTATCTCTTTGATGTTACGAAAGTTTAAACCAGTTCACCATCTGCTGAAGTTCGTGAGCCAAGCGGTCAAAGCCGGCTGAGGCATCTTTAATCCGCTCAACAGATCCGGAAAGATTGCGGGTTATTTCATTGATGGACTGCATGGAGCGGTTGACATCCTCAGCAGTAGCGGATTGCTCTTCGGTTGCAGTTGCAATGGTCTGCACCATTTCAAAGACATGTTCTACATTCTCCAGGATTCTGGACATGTTTTGCTGCGTAAGGTCTACAACCGTCACAATTTTCTCAATAGCGGTCCGTTCCTGCTGCATTCCCTGCACCGAGGCGGCAACTTCGTTCTGCATTCCCTTGATGGTGGCAGCGATCTCGTCTGCTGATTCAGTGGTGCGGCGTGACAGCTGACGGACGCTGTCGGCCACTACGGCAAAACCAGCTCCCATCTCGCCGGCGCGGGCTGCTTCAATGGCGGCGTTTAGTGCCAGAAGATTGGTTTGCTCGGCAATATCCTTGATCATGTTGACGATATCAGTGATGGAGGCTGAGCGGACCCCCAGTGCTTCAACCCGTACAACCGATTCATTGACAATGACCGCAAAATTGGAAAGCTCTGCGGTTGTCTGATCAAGCGAGTTTTTCCCCTGCTGCGTCAGCTCCTTCATCTTGCCTGCTGCATCAGAGGTGGCCAGTACATTCTGCGAGATATCCTGGATAGTCTGCACCATTTCAGTCATGGCAGTGACTGACTGCTCGATCTGACTGGTCTGTACAGAGGAGCTGGCATCAAGCTCTTCGGCCGTACGTGCCAGTTCGGTTGAGCTTTCTGCAATTGTGGTGGTTGATCCGGATATCCGTCCGGCCATGTCACGCAGGTTGCTGACCATGCTACCCATTGATGACAGTACCCTGCCGAACTCATCCTTGCCGGAGCGAAGTTCAACCTGTCTCAGATCACCGTTGGCAACATGGTCAGAAACCGTAATCAGTTGTGCCAGCGGTGATGATACCGACTTGAATACCCAACCGCCAATGGCAACGCCGGCAACCGCAGCAGCAATGCTGATCCCCACCAGCAGTGCGATGCTGGTTTTGACGATCTTGTTGACAGAGGCAATGGCCTGTTCCTGCTCCCCTTTGGCTGCGGAAACCGATGCATTGCCTTTTTCAGCCTGTTTCAGGACAATTTCGCGCAGCTTCTGGGATGCCTGCACTGCCCGCTGCTCCATCTCGAAGCGTTTCTTCAGGGTGGCCACAATGCCGTTGTCACTGAACAGCATGCCCTGTATGCCGGCAAGGGCTGCAGCGGCCCCTTTCACCATCTGCAGCTCTTGCTTTACCCCAAGCCTGGTAAGTTCTTTCTCAAGGAAAATTATTGATTTTGATGATTTGGCAAACTCGCCCCTGAGGGCTGGCGCTGCTGCGTCGATCTCCTGCAGCGACCTGAGGGTGAAAAGCCGTGCTGCTGCTGCCTCAATGGCCAAACCCTGGCTCATCAGTTCTGAATTGGCAATCAGGATGCTGTTGGCCTGGTTTGATTGACCGAACATGGCACCTTGCCGAGTGGCCTCAATGGCAAATTTTTCTCCGGCAGCAATGGCATCCTGTTCAACCGACAGAGCCAGGGAGCCGAGTTTTTCGTTGATTTCACGTGCCAGGGCATCAACCTTGCTTTTGGTCGGTTCATCCTTGCTGGTCAGCCAGTTGCCCTGTTCCTTCTGTAATTCATCAAGCCGCTCAGCCAACAGCTTGATATCGGCATTCCCCCCCTTCATACTTTTGATGTGTTCACTCTGGTTCAGCTTGGTAATTGAGGCATTTACCTTGCCCCGCGCAATCAGCAGGGTTGGACGGCGTTGGGCGTTCTGTACTTCATAAAAGGCAAGCTGAAGTTCTTTGAGTTGCAGGCGTACCGATTCAACACCGCGCAGACGGGCGGAGATTCTGCCTGATTCATCCAGCGCGCTGCTGAAGGCACCGGTGCGGTTGCCTTGCAAGGCCCGGATCTTGGTGTCCAGCTGTCGCAGCCGGGAGGTGGTCTCCAGCATCTTGCGGTTCAGCTCGGTTGCCGCCTTGACCGCATCATCCTGAGCTTGCAGCTTGCCGGCAGCCATCCCGAACAGTTCGGTTGCTACCGACTGCAGTGATTCATAGGTATCATGTTTGCCGCCACCGGCGGTCAGCCGTTCCAGTTGTTCCTGGGATGTCTTAACCTCAGCCAGTGATTTTTCAGCCTCAGCCTTGAAGGTCTGGAGTTCCTGCTGGGTGGCAGCCGCATTAACCTTGAACAGGTTTGCCGTAACGCCCTGGATTTCACGCTGGAATTCCAGGGTTCGCATCTGATAGGGGGTACTCTTTTCTGTCAGATAGGTCAGTTTGTCGCTGATAAAGCGCATACCGAAGATGCTGGTGGCAACCACAGTTGCCACGATTCCCAGCACGATTACAATGTTGAGAACCAGTTTGGTCTTGATTGTCATGGCGACCTCATACCTGTTTTAATATGCCGAAAGGTGTCTGCTACAGTGAGTTTGAGCTTCTTTCAAAAGTTTGAAAAGTCCACTGTCCAGTGGCGGGAAGAGGGAGATTACATGCTAGCCGTTCAAGGCCTGTTCCGGCTAATGAGAAATGTATCAAGCGCCTCATTGTAGCACAGAAGCAACTGCTCTGTATATCAGGTGATCACCCTACTGCAGGCAGAAAAATATGGTCAGGCAGGGGGTTGTTTCAGCCACTGCTTCAGCTGTGCCAACAGCTGCGGATATTCGATCGGTTTGGCGTGATAATCGTCCATGCCGGCTGTCAGGCAGATGTCGTGGTCTTCCTTCATGGCATTTGCGGTCAGGGCGATGATCGGCACGGCGTGGTTGCGGACCTTTGAAGCGGGATCCCGGATGAACGCGGTGGCTTCATAGCCGTTCAGAACCGGCATCATGCAGTCCATCAGCACCAGATCGTAGTCATACTGCTCCAGAGCCTGCAATGCCTCTTGACCGTTTTTGGCAACATCCACCAGATACCCCTCCTTCATCAGGATCTTCCGGGTCACCATCTGATTGGTCGGCTCGTCTTCTGCCAGCAGAATCCGGTATTGGACAGGATGGCCGGTGGCAGCGACAGTGCCGCTTTCTGGCGGGACAGGCGTCCGACCTGCCTGTTGCAGTGCAGGGGTGTCTGATTCCTCAAGCCGGACGGTAAACCGGAAGGTGGAACCATTATCGGGACTGCTCTCAACGCTGATCGTACCTTGCATCAACTGCACCAGCTGTCTGCAGATGGCAAGCCCCAGGCCGGTGCCACCGTAGGAGCGGGTGGGGGTGTCGTCCACCTGGGTAAACGGTTCAAAGATCAGCTCCTGCTTTTCCAGCGGGATGCCGATACCGGTGTCACAGACCTCAAAACAGAGCAGCACCTGGCTGTCGTGTCGGTTCTCCAGTCTGCCCCGTACCGAAACCTCACCTGCATGGGTAAACTTGATCCCGTTGCTGATCAGGTTGATCAGTATCTGGCGCAGCCGCCCCGCATCCCCCTTGAGCTGGTCCGGTATCGCGTCATCAATGGTTGCCGAGAGCCGGATTCCCTTTTCGTCCGCCTGGGGAGACAGCAGGCTGATGGTCTGTTCAAGCAGCGGTTGCAGTGCAAAGTCAGCGCAGACCAACTCCATTTTTTCAGCCTCAATCCGCGAGATGTCCAGGATGTCGTCCAGCAGCTTGACCAGATTCCTGCCCGAGGCAGCGGCCTGGCCGACATACCCTTGCTGCTCGCTGGACAGCCCTGAACCCTGCAGCAGTTCAAGCATCCCCAGCACGCCGTTCATGGGGGTGCGGATCTCATGGCTCATGGTGGCAAGAAAACGGCTTTTGGCGCGATTGGCAGCCTCGGCATTCAGCCTGGCCCGGTTCAGCTCCAGCGTGCGCTGCTCCACCAGATCGGAAAGGCGGTTGCGATGCAGCTCCAGTTCCTTGCGCTGCCGGTACAGCTCGGCAAAGACCTGTACCTTGCTCTCCAGAATCAGCGGCTCAATCGGTTTCAGCAGATAATCTACCGCACCGGCGTCATATCCCTTGAACTGGAACTGGAACTCCTTCATGCCGGCGGTGACAAAAATGATCGGGATCTGGCGCGTTTTGGGGTTGAGACGCATCAGCTCGGCAGTCTCAAAGCCATCCATTTCCGGCATCTGCACGTCAAGCAGCACCAGTGCAAAGTCATGCTTCAAGGTCAGGCGCAGCGCTTCGTTGCCGGACAGTGCCCTGATCAGTTCGTACCCTTGTCGTCCCAGCAACCCTTCCAGGGAGAGCAGGTTTTCCGGACGGTCATCGACCAGCAGAATCGGTATGGTGGCAGGTTGCTCGTTACTGCTCATCTCTGTTCACCTGATGGGTCAAGGGTCAGCCGGCAGAGTAATGTCGGCAGTTCAGCCAAAGATACCAGATAATCCGGCACAAGCAACTCAAGTGCCTTTCTGGGCATGGAGTCCATTTCGGCATCGACCGGATCCTGTATGATCACCAGCCCGCCTGCCTGTCTGATCCGCAGCAGCCCCCGGCTGCCGTCATGGCCGGCACCGGTCAGGATGATACCGATCAGATGTCTGCCAAACGCTTCAGCTGCCGACTCAAACAGTACATCCACTGAAGGGCGCGCAAAATTGACCGGCGGATCAACAGAAAGCTCCAGTACGCCGCGCCGTTCAACCAGCAGGTGATAGTTGGCCGGGGCCAGATAGACCGTGCCGGGGGCCAGCGGCTCCTCTTCATCGGCCTCTTTGATCCGGATGCTGCACTGACTGTTCAGCAGTTGCGCCAGACCGTCGTCGGCAGTGGGGGTGATGTGTGTCACCACCAGCACCGGGATCGGGAAGTCGGCTGGCAAGGCGGACAGGATCTGTTTCAGTGCCAGAACGCCGCCGGTTGATACACCGATCACCACGGCCCTGTAGCGGCAGTTTTTAAGGACAGCCATAACTTCTCCGGTAGATTTGGGTACGGGGGCTGATCTCGTTATAACAGGATGCCAGCTGACGATAATTGAGGCTCTCCTTGGCCCCTAGACAGAGGAAGCCGCCTGTTGTCAGGCTGTTGTGGAGCAGCTGCAGTACCTTTTCTTTGAGTGACGGATTGAAATAGATCATCACATTGCGGCAGAGGATCAGGTGCATCTCGCCAAAATCAGCATCAACCGCCAGGTTATGGGTGGCAAAGACCAGATTTTCGCGCAGCGAAGGTTCAATGATGGCCCGGTCGTAACGGGCAGTGTAGTAGTCGGCAAAAGAGGCCTTGCCGCCAGCCTGCTGATAGTTGCGGGTAAAGCGCTGCAGCTCCTGTAGCGGGTAGATCCCTTGCTGGGCCTTGCGGATCACCTCGGCATCGATGTCGGTGGCGTAGATCCGGTAGCGTCCCTGCATTCCTTCCTCCCGCAGCAGAATCGCCATTGAATAGGCCTCTTCACCGGTGGCACAACCGGCATGCCAGATCTTGACAAAAGGGTAGGTCTTCAGGTGCGGTATCACCTGCTCTCTGAGCACCCTGAAAAACGCAGGATCGCGGAACATCTCCGATACATTGACGGTGATGCCCCGCAGCAGGTTTTCAAACAGCTGCGGTTCCCGCAGCAGCCGGGACTGGGCCTCGGAAAGGGTGGCAAAACCTGAGCCTGACAGCCACTGGGTCATCCGTCGGCGCAGTGATGCCTCGGCATACTCCCTGAAGTCATAGCCGTAGACCTGGAAGATTCCTTCCATCAGCAGTTTTATTTCAAGATCGATCAGTTCAGTGGCGGTCATCTCAGCTTGCCCGTTCTTCCAGTATCCGCGCCCGTTCCTGCAGTTCCTGGTTGGTCTGTTGCAGCTCCTCTTCCCGTACCCGCAGCTCTTCGGCCTGTACCTGGGTCTGCTCCAGCAGCTCGCTGATCAGCTGGTGGGAACGGTTGCTGTTGATTGCAACGGCTATCCCTTCCAGGGCCTGCTCAAGGAAGCTGAAGCTGTACTCGTCAAAAGGCTTGAAGCTGCCCAGTTCCAGTACACCTGCCAACTGGCCGTTGTGCATGACCGGCAGGATGGCAATCTGGAGCGGGTCGGCCTCACCCAGGGCAGAGCAGACCGTCAGGTAGCCGGGCGGTACCGTTGTCAGATGGATCGGCCTGCAGCTGGTGGCAACCTGGCCGACCAGCCCCTCGTCTGCTGCAAGCTGACCATGATCGGGCCTGTTGGCGAGCGATACGGCATAGGTCCCTTTGGGCAGCAGCAGGCGCTTCTCTTCGTCATAGAGGTAGAAGATGCCCACACCGGCATCCAGGAAGGCACAGATAAAGGCCAGCGAGTACTCCAGCAGTTCGTCGGTGCTATGTTCTTCCCGCAGGATACGGTTCAGTTCAAACAGCCCGTTTTTCAGATGATCGCGGCGCTGATCTTCATCCCTGCCGGCGCGCAACGAGCTGGTCATGTCGGCCAGGGCCCGGTCCAGTGTGGCCTGGGCCTCACTCATCTCCGCCACCGCCTTCAGCATCATCCCCATTTCATCTTTATGCTGCTCCCGGCCACCAATGCTGATCACCTCGCTGATACGTACCTCTCGATTCAGATCGCCACCTGCAACCGCTTTGGCAAGTTGTGCCTTTTCCTGCCCCTGGGCCTGCTGGGAACGGACAGCATGCAGCACCAGGCGCAACGGCAGCAGCACCGAGCGGTAGATCCAGAAACCGAACAGGATGGCGACCAGTACGGTTGTTACGCCGATAGATGTGATCTGCAGCAGGTTGCGGTCAAGCACACGGTTGACGCTCAGCATTGCCTGCTCCTGCTCTCCCTTGGCCGTGGCAATGATCTTGTTTCCGCTGAAAGTCTGTCTGGCCGCCAGATCGTGCAGGGTGCGTGCGGCTAGATCGGCTTGTTCGACGGCCTTGAGCCGTGTCTTCAGGGTGTTCAGGATACCG
>CAZYMK010000079.1:0-11605 GCA_964648885.1 uncultured Geobacter sp.
GGCAGCGCGATTACCGGATAGCTCAGCAGGTTCATGCGGCCCAGTTCTTCGTTGAAAGCCTGGGTACCGGCCGGACTGGTGACAATCCAGGTCGCTAGCAGATAGTTCATGATGGAAGAGAAAAGGAACGAGCCGCCCAGCATCCAGGTGGCGTACTTCAGGCGGGATTCAAAGGCCGGCATGTTGCCGCGCTGCTGAAGGTTCTCCTGAATGAGCTCAATATTCAGCAGTGCTGGACTCAACAACAGCACTTGCACCAGCGGCTTGCCGATAAAGACGGAAACGATAACGACCAGGCCGATCAGGCCGGGAATTGCCGCTTCCTTGACTGCCAGCCACTGCGTATCAAGTTGCAGTACGCCGATGCCTCCAGTCAGCAGGATGCTGCAAAGACCCAGCACCGCAAGCATGTTGACCTTGCGTTCACTCACAAGCGACCATGCGCCCCAGAAAAATGGAAAAGCCAGCGCCAGCAGGAAGGCATTAAGTGTACCCAGATCCTCTGGACCTGAGAGCTTCATCAGGATGAACGATGGCAGGATAATGGTGATCAACAGTTCGATCAGCGGATTCGGTTTGGTAGTCTCGTTCATAGAATTTCTTTCTCTCAATTACGGCCAGATAGAAGATGGTGTCCCGGCAGCCGGGCGATCATTAATCTCACACCTTCTGCGGTATCGCAATCGCATCGACCGCCCTGAACAGACGGCCGCCGCTTGCCTGTATGAAATGCAACACCTGCAGGTTGATCGGCAGGCCGGGCAGCTCCCCCATATCCCTGATATCAGTCCGCAGACCATAGCAGGGCTTGCCAAGGCCTGCGGCATACCCCAATTCCGCCACGGTGCCGGAATCCAGTTCTGTACCGTCAAGCACGGCAAGCAGCCCGTCGCATGTCCGGACTCCCCGGGCATTGATCTGGCCTGCATATCCAGCAGCATTGGCAAGGGCCTGTTGTTTCAGTTCCTGATCCTGGTGAGACAGGGCGTCCCTGATACGCTGATCAACTTCCTGCTGTTCCCAGGGATCAAAGACGGTATGCCCTTGGGCCTCAAGCTGTTCGATGATCCGCCTGCGGTAGCTGTCATGCTCAGGGCTGAACCCCAATGGTGAGGCGAGATACAGCTTCATTCCCCCTCCTTGACATTTTCGACCAGTGTGTTGATGGGGGTCTTGGAGTTGTCAAGCCGGCTGACTTTCTGTTCGTGGGTGAGTTCATTGTTCATGGCTGTTTCTCCTTGCCGGTGACGGTGTTGGTAACTCTGCCGTCACTCAAGTAGGTGGTAATGGTGGTATGCTCCTGTACCTGATCTATGGAATGCAGCAGTGTGCCGTCTGTTGTGTAGACCAGGGCAAAGCCACGCTTGAGTGTGTTTTGCGGATCGGATGCCCGCAGGGGGCCTGTTTGTCCAACAGGCTCTTGTGTGCTGCGGCTACCTGCATCAGTATCCGCTCGGGCCGACTGCTGTCACATCCACCGGGGAGAAGGTAGGCCCTGCTGATCAGTCTCCGCAAGGTCGCAGAAGAATGATCCGCTTGGTGATGACTGAAAGTGGGAAGTAGCGAGGTTTTTGTTCCATCCGTGCCCTACCCTTTCCCAGGATTCGACAGCTCATGGTAACCACGTCGGCTTTTTGAACGATAAAGACGGTTGGCAAAATGAACCGCTTCCTGCAGTTCCTGGAAGAAGGTGTTCTTTCCCCGGGGTTGGCGCCCTACCCTTCCCCATGGACGATGTACCGCAACTTCGAAAAGACCGGGCTGGATGGCAATGCAGTAGTAACGGTAGCGATTCCGTGCCGGATCGATCCGGGTCATTTCGCAGATCCCGTATGTGCTGAACCGTTTCTGCAATTCCATGGCTGCCTCTCCTTCAAACGGCAGCCAGCAGCCTCCTACCCTTTGACCGCTTCTGCCATGATTCGCGATAATACCAATAAGGCATCCCGTGACAGGGTGACCCTCTCCTCCCCCAGCACTGCATATAACCGATGCATGACCGCCGTGTACCGTAATGTCTCGTCGGCGCTGAGCCCCGCAACCGGACTTTCCGGAAGACTTCTGTCAAGTACTGCCCCTCCTTCCAGGAAGGTGCTGATCGGGCAGTCACAGACCCTGGCATAGCCGTACAGAAGCTCAAGCCCCAGATTAAATTCAGGCTTCTCGTACTTGCCCAGTGTGTTGTGATGCATACCAAGACGCTCAGCCATTTCTTTGATCGAAAGGTCACGCATGCGACGCTGTTTGCGCAGTTCACTGGCAACACTTTTTTCCAGCTCATCATATTCAGGATACTGTTCCCTGATGCCCATGGCACCCCCCTAAGACCTTCATTCAGGTGCCAATATATGCGCGTGCGTGTGAACCCGTCAACAGAATGCACATAAGTTCGCCTTTAGACAAGTATTTTATGTATGCAATATACTAATTAATGTCTTTATTCTTCACTATACTCTACTATTTGTCATATATACACATTATTTATGTTAAAATCTGCTAAAAGGAGCTCGCATGACACACATGCATGCCGCCATCAAGCACCCCAAAGAGGCCCATAACTTGCCGCCCCGCTGTACACGATGACACCTAGTTTGCTTGTTTGTTTGTTCGATTGCTTGACTGATTGTTTTCCAAACCTACACGTTTAACTGCACTTGTTTAAGCCGCTGATATGTCCGATTTAATCGCTTAAATGACTGCTTGACTGCTTGACTGATTGATTGCCTAATATTTACATAGCAGGATCTTATGTAAGCCACAACCAATCACAGGATATCTGAGTACCCACACTAAGATGGCAAACAAGAGATGTTCTGGGATCCACTTAAAGGTGTCTGAGGGTCAACCATGACTACCCGCAGAGCGGGTGGCTCGATGAAAGCCCCTAAAAGGGGCTGTAAAGCAAAGTCAAATGTGTAGTTTGTTGCAGCAACGTACTGAGTTGACTAAAAAGCCTCATGGCAGATGACGCTCTGGCTTTTTCTCCAAAAAAACGAATATCACGCTGAAACGGCATAGCCTTTTTATAGCCACACCGGCAGAGCCGGTGGTTTACGAAGAACCACAGCTAGACACCTGCCTTCGACGCCTCGCCTTCTATTCGTGCATTAGAAACATTCGTTTGACACTTTCTGTCAAATTTGTTTTACACCATTCCTTAACACCTTCCCTTCAATACTTCACTATAATAGTGTTGACACTTTATGTAGTTGTCTATATATGTGCATCTAGTCAAACTTGGAATTGCAGGAGGCTCTATGATCATCAGCATCATAAACAACAAGGGGGGTGTGGGTAAAACAACCCTTTCATGTAATCTTGCACATGCTCTCGCTAATAAGGGCAAAAGAGTCCTAGTTATTGACCACGACCCGCAAAGCAACACGTCCAGCGTCCTGTCGCCTCAGATGCGCGACCCTAAAACCCTTCACGATTTATACTCAGATGGTATCCCTGTTCAGCAATGCATCTACCCAACCCTCTATGACGGAGTAGACATACTACCCAACGAACCCGCCACTGCAGCACTGGAACTTGAACTTTATCAGGACGTCCGTACCAGCTACCATTTGCTACGTGATTCTATTCGTGATTATGCCGATAAAAACTACGATGTCGTCTTGATCGACTGCCCCCCTACCCTCGGACTGTGGGTTGTAATGTCTCTTATAGCCTCTGATTGCGCTATAATCCCCATCGAGGCGGGTAGTCGTTACAGCATTGATGGTTTCGTTGCTGCTTTCGATGCAATCAGCTCAATAAGCCAGCGGGTTAACCATGGACTTAAATTCCTGAAGGCCGTGGTGAACAAGGTTGATCTTCGTTCCGGTATCAGCCGTCTTTCCGTAGACCATGTTCGCAAGCAGTTTGCAGACAAAGTATTCGAAACAACCATCCCTATCAACAGTGATATCCAAAAGGCAGAGATGGATGGCGAGACGGTTATTCGCTATGCACCACAGTCAAACGGATCCAAGCGTTTCCGGGCGCTGGCAGACGAGATTATAGGGCTGCTGTGATGGCTAAGAGAAAAGGCGGCCTAGACGCTTTATTTAATAAGGTTTTCGCTGGGGAAAATGTACAAGGTGCTATTTCTGCTCTTCACGCTGAATACCCTGATCCTCCCTCTTCTCCTACTACAGCTGCACCACCCGCAACAGCTGTATCTATTAATATTCAACATACTGACAACATTAGCTCAGAAGAAATAGCAAGCAATCAAGCAATCAGGCAATCAAACGAACAAACAGACAACCAAACAAGCTTTCAATCAGTCAAAGAGACAGTCAGTCAAGCAATCAAACAATCTGCCGAACAACCAGACAAACAATCATATCAGCACTATAGCAGACAAGCAGAAGTGCAGACAATCGAGCAAACAACGAATCAAACAATCGAACAAACAATCAGGCATGTACAGAAACAAACAAACAACCAAACAAGCAAGCAGGTTTGGTTGCCGTTAAACGAAAACCAGGGACGGATATTATTATTTCTGTACGAGCGTGGTAATGGTTTGACAAACATGGATATTGTTTGTCTTGAAACTGGCGTAGCGTACGGCACAGCTCGCGCAGCTATCGATACACTTATGCGGGAAGGTTATGTTACATACAAAGAACGTCACAACGGTCACGCCTTCCGAGGTTTTGAATACGGTCTAGATAACCACCTTTGCTCTATGTATGCGTCACGGGTGCGGAGCGGTGGAAATGACGAGAGCCCTTGGCAGGCAATCAAGCAAACAATCAAACAGGTAAGCAGACAATCAAATGAGCAATCCGTCGGCATAGCAATCAAACAAACAATACCTCCTTTTAGTAGTAGTAGAAATGAATTAAAAACTACTACTACTGAAAACGGCACGACTGACGATTTGCTTAAAGATCCCGAACTTGGCTACTGGAGAGAAAAGGGTGTCAACAACCGCCAGATCAACGCATGGTCAGAAGAATTCCAGATGCCGGTAGACCAGGTGCTTCAATCATTGCGGTACTGCCGCTTCGATATGGTGGTTTTGAACCAGGAGGAAGAAAAGCAGATCAGCAATCCGATGAACTGGTTCTACAAGGTCATGCAGCGGTCAGGTCTCTACCCGAAACCAGCCAGCTACAAAACTCTGGCCGAGATTCGGGCAGAACAGATGGAACAGGCAGCACGGGACGCAGCAGAAGCAAGAGAACGTCAGGCTGCGGCAGAACAAGAGCTTGCTTTCCAAAAGTTAATGTCTAACCCGGACAGCGAAGAGTACAGACGCTTGCTTGCCAGCGTTGATGCGTTTGCCAAGGACGTAGGTGGCAAGGTGCTGGAAACAGCTTTGAGAGAAGCTTTTCGAGTAGGTGCCGTTTGACCTCTTGGATATGGTCAGAAAAGCTATAGGAAAAAACACGAGGCAGCAGTAAAACGCTGGAACACTTGCTGTACAAGAGCAGGAACAACCCGAAAGGAGACAGCACCATGAACAAGGCAGACCTCGTAGCAAAAATGGCAGAGGGTGCAGGAATCACCAAGGCACAGGCAGAAAAAGCCCTGGGAACGTTCACCGAAGCAGTAACAGCGGCTATCAAGGCAGGAGACAAAGTGTCTCTCATTGGGTTCGGATCGTTCTCTGCGATTACCCGGGCAGCCCGCACCGGCCGCAACCCTGCAACAGGTAAGGAAATCAAGATACCTGCCAAGACCAGCGGAAAGTTTACACCGGGTGCGGCACTGAAAAACCTTGCCGAAAAGAAAGCCACAGCCAAGCCTGCAGCAAAAGCGGCACCCAAAAAAGCAGCGGCTCCCAAGGCAAAGGCAAAGAAGTAGGGTAGGGCAGCACAGAAAATCTGCGGACTACTGATCAGTCGTCAGTAGTCCGCGCTTTATTTGTAAATCAGGAAGAGGATACACTCCATGACCAAAGCAGACCTGATAGAGAAACTGTACATCTCGCAAGGTATAACCAGAAAAGAGGCCACCAGTCACGTTGATGCACTCCTTGACTTGATCAAGGACACTTTGGAACAAGGCACCAAGGTCAAGGTGCCCGGTTTTGGTATCTTCGATCTCCGGCAAAAGCATGCCCGCAGGGGTCGGAATCCCCAGACCGGAGAAGCAATTACTATCGAGCCCCGCAAAATCCTGACCTTCAAGCCAAGTAAGGTACTCGTGGCAGCGCTCAACCGGAACCAGCCATGATTTGCAAGGTCATCTCAGGCGGTCAGACCGGTGTAGACCGGGCAGGACTGGATGCCGCACTGGCATTCGGTATTCCTATTGGCGGCTCCTGTGCAAAGGGCAGGGGAGCTGAAGATGGAACCATCCCTGACCAGTATCCAATGACTGAGCTTGAATCGCCGGAATCGTTTTACCGCACCGAAAAGAATGTCATCGAATCGGACGGCACCTTGATCCTTAACATCGGTGATCTGACAGAAGGCACCAGATTCACCCATGAGTTTACGGTTCAGTACGGCAAGCCCTCCCTGATCATCCAGCTCGACGCAACCGAGATAGTTAAGCCCGAACACGTTGTCCGCTGGATCAATACCCAATACATCAACACCCTCAATATCGCCGGGCCACGGGAATCCAAAGTGCCGAGTGGCATCTACGGCTTATCTTGAGCAAGTATTCGACTGTCTCAGAGAGTCTGCATAATGGAGAAAACGCATGACCAAATCAGAACTGATTGAAACCCTCGCACAGCAGAAGGACATCCCCTACAGGCGTGCCGAACAGGTCATCAACGAAATCTTTGACGCCATGTCTGAGGCGCTTGTAGCAGGTGACCGGATCGAGATACGCGGCTTTGGCAGCTTTGTGGTGAAGGAATATGACGGCTACACCGGACGCAACCCTAAAAGCGGTGAGCAGATCGAAGTCAAGCCGAAGAAGCTACCCTTCTTCAAGGTTGGCAAGCAGTTGAAAGAACGGGTGCTGGGAGAGGGATTAGGCTAAAACTGTGTCATGGAAGTTCAGGAAAACAAAGAAGAACAATGGTGGATGGTAGATGGCTGATCAGACCATGATACTCTGGATACTTGCAGCACTTTGCACTGTAAGTGGCTTTACCGGTATGTTGCTGCCGCTTTTGCCGGGCGCTCCGCTTCTGTTTCTCGGGCTGCTTTTTGGTGCCTGGGCTGACAACTTCCAGTATGTGGGCCTCTGGACACTGCTGCTGCTGGCCCTGCTGGCCGGACTCACCTATCTGGTCGACTTCCTTGCTTCAGTTTTTGGAGTTAAAAAATTCGGTGGCTCAACCCGGGCTATGTGGGGAGCTGTTGCAGGTGGTCTCATCGGGATCTTTTTCAGTATTCCCGGTATCATCCTCGGGCCGTTTGCAGGAGCCGTACTAGGTGAGCTTTCACTCCAGCGGTCATTAGACCAGGCAGCCCGGGCAGGATTCGGCACTGTCATCGGGATGGCACTGGGAATAGCCGGTAAAATTGCCATCGGTATGACCATGGTCGGCCTGTTTCTGATCATGCGGTTTGCACAGTCATGAAAAAGAAACAGCCCCAACCGTTCAACCAGCTTCAGGCCGAGATTGCCATCACTGCGCTTCATGCCACCGGAGAGTATCAGGTGCTGCGCAAGATCAGCCTGGATCGTGATACCCGCTTCACCCACAAAGCGATTCCCGGCAGCAGGATAGGTCTTTGCCTGGACACCGAGACCACCGGCCTCAACCATCAATCAGACCGGATTATTGAACTGGGGATTGTGGCCTTTGAGTATGACCCGCGTACGAGTCAGATCATCCGTATCAGTGAGCGTTACAATGGTTTCGAAGACCCGGGTGAACCCTTGGCCAGGGAGATAGTTGAGATTACCGGCATTACCGACGAAATGCTTGCCGGACAAGCGTTTGATGATGACACGGTTAACCGCCTGGCTGGGCAGGCCAGCCTGGTGATAGCCCACAACGCAGCATTTGATCGACCTTTTGTAGAAAACCGCTTCCCTTCATTCAAAACAGTTCCCTGGGCCTGCACTGTCACCCAGATCGACTGGCAGGCAGAGCGGCTTCAGGCCCGTTCACTGGAATATCTGCTCTTCAAATTCGGCTGGTGCATCAACGCCCACCGTGCCCTTGATGATGCCGAAGGGGTGTTGGGGCTGCTCCTGGAACAACTGCCAGCGAGTGGGAGCCCCGTCTTTCAAGTACTGCTTGAAAACAGTGCTGCATCGATCTCAAAGCTCTATGCCGTTAACGCTCCATTTGACAAAAAAGACCTGCTCAAACAGCGAGGATACCGCTGGAGCGATGGTTCCAACGGCACCCCCAAGTGCTGGTGGATCAGCATCCCTGAATCACGTGAACAGGACGAATATGGTTTTCTGGCCCGGGAAGTCTACCCCGGCGTCCGTACCGACAGCGTCGAGATCAGGCGGGTCAGTCCGGTTGACCGGTTCTCAAGCAGGGAAGGGTAGGGGGAGAGCCCCTTAACCAGTTTTTCGTTTCAGCACCACGATCAGACAGCAGCATAAAAAAACAGGAAACAAACCACTATGACCACCGCAATCCTACCCGTCGACCTTGCTACTGTAACAGAAAAGTATCTGCGGCTCCGCCCGATTATGATACGGCTGCACACGGAAATATCAAGATTGTTGAGAAAAGAAGATACGTTGGCCTGTGCAAAACGTCTTCGGATGCTGACAAAAGAGAACGGCAGGAAAATCATCAGTTTTGTCCATGAATTTGAGGTCGATATCTTTCAGGACTATCAAATCTACATGTACCGTCCCCGTGGCATCAATGCCGTTCAACAGATGCTGAATCTGAAAAGCTATCCTGCCGGAAGCGATGAGCGCCGTCTGTTGGAAGGTATGGTACAGGCACGTTTTTCAGTGTTTCTGGTCAAACAGATTATCGAGCGTTCCGGGTTCATAGGGTATGACCTATACACTGGGGACGAGTTTTTCATTATGGACAAAACTTTGCCGACCCAAGATGTCGTAGGTCTGATGATAGGCTTCAGACTATTTCCCTTTGGCAGCTACTGGATGCACAGCGGCGCGAATCTTACGCTGGGGTACGCACGTGACAAGGATGCCATCAAACCGCTTGGGAGCCTGCGATCTGTCAGAGAAGAGCAGCAACTGAACGATGAGGTGATATTCAAATGGCGCGATGTGGTCAGCGAACTGGACGATTAACCCATATCCCGGGTTCCTGCCACATGATGATCAAACCGGAGAAGCAAGGAACGTAAATGAAAGTCACGGAAAAATCCCTCAAGACCCGCTGTACTGAACTCAACTTGGGCATTCTGAAAGACACCGGATTTGGTATCAAAGTAGAGCGAATATCCTCTACCTACATGGTCAGCCTCGTCTACCGTGACAGTACCCAGCCAGAAATCTTGCTGCAGGATGCTACCGCTGCGGAAGCCGATGCCTGTATCTCCGGTATTGCAACCACCACCACAGTCTATAAGGCTACCCAGGGCACCCGGAAGCCGGAATTCGTCTCTCAGGAACTGTTTCTGAAACAACATGGTGAACGCTGCCCCAAATGCGGATCCCGTGACATCATCCCCGGCCATATAACGAAAGCCAAAGGTGAACTGGAGCAGTGGTGCAGTTGCAGCCGTTGTTCGACAACGTGGAATGCCTGCTACACTCTGGCAGGCTACTCCCTCCCCGAAAAATGCAGTAGTGAACCGTAGCCAACAACTCGAAAGGAATATCCCATGCCAGCAACCCTGACCGAACTTACCGCAAGTATCGTCTCTGCCCATGCAGCAACCATTGAAATGACACAGGATGAACTGGTTGCCGAAATCCAGAAAGTCCATGCAACTCTCAAGGCTTTGGAGGAAGGTGTGATTGCAGCAGCTGAACAGCCTGCAGAGGCTGAAGTTGCTCCTGTCATGTCAGCCAGAAAGTCCATACAGAAAAATCAGATTATCTGTCTTATCTGTGGCAAAGGCGGTTACAAAACCCTTACCCGCCATCTGAAACAAGCCCATGACATCAAACCGTCAGCTTATCGCAAGCAGTTCGGCCTTCCTGCCGGAACTCCGCTTGCAGCCAAATCCTTTTCAGAAGCACGTCGTGAAGCTGCTGTGAAGAATAATCTTGGTGAAAAGCTCGCCATAGGTCGTGAGGCACATCAGGCAAAACAGAAAACCGCAGCACCCGCTGCTGCCAAAACAAAGCCTGCATCAAAGAAGAAGACACCCGCCGGGAAAAAGGCAGCCTGAAATCAGCAGGGATGAGGGTGAGATGGAAGACACGGCTCATACAGCTGAAGAAGGGGTTGAAGTTCCCTATGAACGAATCAACCCTGACACACTGAACACTATGCTCTCAGATTACGTCAGTCGTGAGTGGTCTGAGCTGTCTGATGCCGGGTACAGCCATGAGGACAAGATCGAACAGGTGCTGCAGCAGTTGCGGGAAGGCAGGGCAAAGGTGCTGTTCGACCTGACCTCTAACAGCTGGAATATCGCATCAGTTGAAGAGATCCATAAGGCAGGCGCGGGAAAGATTGCCTGATTGTGGCTCCCTGCTTGCTGTTGACCTTGGCCTGAAAACAGGCCGCTTCGAGATCGAAGCACTGGTCAGTCTCCTTGAGCGCAAAGGGGTTCTGACCATGCAGGAATTGCTGGAAGAGATCAGACAGGAGAAGCCATGAAAAAATCATTTGGTGCAAAGACCTTACTATTCCCCACGCCAGTGCTGATGGTCGGTACTTACGATGAAAACGGTAAAGCTAATCTGATGAACGCTGCCTGGGGTGGCATCTGCTGCTCCCAACCCCCTTGCGTGGCCGTATCACTGCGCAAAGCTACACACTCCTATCACTGTATGGTAGAGCGCAAGGAGTTTACTGTCGGGATCGCCTGTGAGAGCAGGATGGCTGAAGCAGATTATTGCGGGATTGCATCAGGGCGTGACGCAGACAAGTTTGCCGTTACCGGACTGACTCCGGTCAGGAGCGACCTGGTTGATGCCCCCTATGCGGCTGAGTTTCCGGTGGTGCTTGAGTGCCGATTGCTGCATACGGTTGAGATCGGTCTTCATACCCAGTTCATTGGCGAGATACTTGACGTGAAGGGTGATGAAAACGTACTCGGTGATGATGGACTCCTCGATATCATGAAAATACAGCCCCTCATCTATGATACGTCCCACAAGGGATACCATGGGGTTGGCCCGTGTATTGGCAAAGCATTCAGCATTGGCAAAGAGTTACAGAAGTGAGCGGAGCTGAAGTTTCAGTCATGGACCGTGCACTGCAAAGGTATGTGAGTCGTGCCCCGTCTGTCGCCATGCCCGTCACCACCAGCAGGGAGTTCTCTTTAACTTTGTAAAAGGTGTGGAGGCCGGCATCTGCCCGTTCTGCAGGGCATACGAACGGGTTTACGGTCAAAAGGCCCATCAGAAGCGAGGTTAAGCGCCATGCATCCCTATCTCGACCACCCGGAACTTTCAGCCCGCTACTTCTATCCCTGGGCAAACCGCTTTGATGAGCCGTTATTTGTGGAGGGAGATGGCTTTCGGCTGGGATGCCGTTACTTCAAAGTTGATGATCAGTTCCCCACGGTGATTCATTTTCACGGTAACGGTGAGACCGTAGCCGACTACCTGGACGGTTTTGATACACGTATGA
>CAZYMK010000080.1:0-11551 GCA_964648885.1 uncultured Geobacter sp.
ACCTGGCCGCCCTTGAGCGGTATGAGGCCGATTATGTGATGAGTGCCTGTGCCACTTGTGGCGGCGCACTGCACCGGCTGTATCCGCTGGTGGTGGGCAAGCGCAATCCGGAGTTGAAGGAGCGGCTGGAGCGACTGGCACACAAGACCGTTGATATATCCCAGCTGCTGCTCCAGCTGGGACTGAAACCTGAGGAAACCGGTGCCGGTGCCCCAGGTATCATTACCTACCATGATCCCTGCCACCTGCGGACCCGCAAGCTGAGCAGTCAGCCCCGCGATCTGATCAAGGCGACCCCCGGGCTTGAACTGGTGGAGATGGAAGGGGCGGACCGTTGCTGCGGCTTGGGCGGCACCTTCAATGTCTACCATTACGATTCATCCAGGGCGATTAACGACCTCAAGAGCGAGGCGATCATTGCCACCAACGCCGCTGCTGTGGCCACCGGCTGCCCCGGCTGCATGATGATGCTGGATGACGGCCTGAAACAACACGGTTCTACTGTAGAGGTGGTGCATACGGTGGAACTGCTGGCGCGGCAACTGCTGGGAGAATGATCCCAGTCAGTTAGAGCGCGGCACACGCCTTGTCATCTCAGTAACCGCATTCTTTGTTCTGAATAAAGTAATTTTATTGACATCATAACCAAACTTGTATACAAACGCCGGACCAAAACAGGTTTATATTCCGGCGGGTCAGGTGATGAGTAGCGAATTCAATATCGGTGCAAAAATCAAGAAACTGCGATTAGCCAAGAAGCTGACCCTCCAGGCGGTAGCCCGTGAGACCGGCTTTTCTCCTGCGCTGATTTCCCAGATCGAGAACAACAACGTCTCCCCCCCCATTGCAACCCTCTCAAAAATAGCCCGTTTTTTTGATGTCAAGATCGGCCACTTCTTTGCAGAAGAAGAGGAAGAGTGCCGCTACGAGATCGTCAAGGCTGATGAACGCAGGCTGATGCCACGGGTTATCTCCCGGGCCGGTACCAGCCAGGGCTATTCCTACGAGTCGCTCTCCTGGCGCAAGCAGAACAAGAAGATGGAGCCGTTTCTGCTGAGCGTGATCGAGAAACCGGCTGAAGAGAACACCTACAGTCATGATGGTGAGGAGTTCCTCTTTATCATGAAAGGTACTGCAGAGTTATTGCTGGAAGACCAGCGCTTTGAGCTGACCGAAGGGGACTGCGTCTACTTTGACTCATCCCTGCGTCACCGCCTGCTGTCCAAAGACGGCACCGAAGTCCAGGTGCTGGCGGTGGTGGCCAGATAAGGGAATACTCTCCGTATTTACACGGCTTTGTTTATCGTTTCAATACCACTACACAAAGAGGAAGGATGGTTCAGATGTCCAAGAAAGCGATCAAGCCCTCACTGAAGAACCCGTTTGCCCCGCCGGAAACCGTTGAATTCACCATACCCGGTGAAATTCCCGGTAAAAAAGGCGGCTATGAAGAGGCGATGAAGGAAGGTCATGACCTGATTCAGCGACCGATCAAATCGGTCAGCATTGCCCAGATTGAAAAGCAGCACTTCAAAAAGCGGATGACCGTCTGGGAGCGGATCAAGGTGCTGACTGAAAAAGAGCCCAATATCCTGTTCCAGAACTGGGGCAAGAACCTTGATGGCGCCTCGCTGGTAACCGGCATCCTGAATGTGAATGGTCGTGACGTGGCACTCTATGGCCATGATTTTTGCGTGCGTGCCGGTTCCATTGACGCCACCAATGGCCGCAAACTGGCCCTGCTGTTCCAGATGGCCGGTGAAAAAGGGATTCCGGTGATCGGCATGAACGACTCGGCCGGGGCCTTTGTGCCTGCCGGTGTGGGTGGTCTGGACGGTTATGCCGAGGCCTTTACCGCCCTGCGCAAGATCAGTGGTGTGGTCCCTTCCATCATGTGCATGTTCGGCTTCAATGCCGGCGGCGGCTCTTACCTGCCCCGTCAGGGCAGTTTTGTTATTCAGCCAAATGATACCTTCTTTGGTCTGACCGGCCCCGGTGTGGTCAAGTCGGTGCTGGGTGAGGATGTTACCCCGGAAGAGCTGGGAGGGCCCAAGGTACACGGCCTGTCCGGTGTTGCCGATCTGACGGTTGAAGACGAAGTCGGTGCCTTGCGCGGCGCCCTGCAGCTGCTTTCATATGTGCCTGACAACAACAGTGTGCTGGCCCGTTTCCAGAAGACCAGTGACCCCCTGGATCGCAAGACCTGGGAAATCAACACCCTGTTGAAAAAGGCCTTCAACTCTCCCACCGGCTTCAATACCCCGTTTGATGTCTCAATCATGATCCAGCAGATCTGTGATCATGGCGATTACTTTGAGCTGCAGCCGGACCGTGCCCGTGAGGCCGTAACCGCCTTTGGCCGACTGGGCGGTAACGTAGTCGGGTTTGTGGCCAACAACTCTGCCGTGGCCTCGGGCCAGATCTCGGTGGATTCGGCCTACAAGATCGCCCGCTTCAACCGTTTCTGTAACATCTACAACATCCCGATGATCTTCATGGAAGACACCACCGGCTTCCTGCCGGGTCGTGAGCAGGAATCCCGTGGCATAGTCCAGGCTGGCCGGGCCATGCTGGATTCCATTGTTGATATCCGCACCCCCCGCATCCTGCTGATTATCCGCAACGCCTACGGCGGGGCGTACGCCTCCTACAACAACTACCCCACCGGTGCCGATCTGGTACTGGCGCTGCCCACTACCCGTCTGGCAGTAATGGGGCCGGCCGGCAAGGAATTTGTCTACAAGGATGAGCTGCGCAAGTTGCGTGGTGCAGTCAAGGACAAGATCAAGCAGGGTACTCAGGAGCGGGTGGCAGCCGGCATGGTAGCAGGTGAGGCCACCAAGGATGCCGAGAAGGATGTGGCTGACTGGTTGAAGATCGAAGAAGCGGCCCTTAACCTGCGCTACGAAAAAGAGCTGATGAACCCCAAAGAAGGTCTGGCGCTGGGCTCCATCTCATCGCTGGTAATGCCAACCGACCTGCGCAAGGTACTGGGCGAGAACATGAACTTCCTGCTGCGGCACTACAAGCCCGGCCCGATGCAGGCGATCCAGCGAGAATTCCATTAAAAGCCAAGATTCTAATGAAACACAGAGGCACAGAGAACACAGAGGAAAACCAAAAACAACAGATGGAAAATACTATTGATGTGGTTATTCTGTTGGTTTACCCCAAATATTTCAGGTTTTGCCGTTCTCTGTGCCCTCTGTGCCTCTGTGTTAGATAAAGTCTTTATTTAACTTAAATTGGAGATACAAGCCCATGCCACATTCTGATTACTACAAGCACAACCCCCTGATTCACCGGGACCGCCGTTTGAGCAAATCCACCTCCGAGTGGGTCCGCTCCTTTTCCTGCGAAGATTTAAAACCCCTGATTGTCTGCCGTGGACCGATTCGTAAGGAAGCCATGGATGTCTATCAGGAAATGGGGATCAGCCATTACGGCATCCTCCTCTCCGAGAAGGACTCGATCGTCTATCCTAACGCCCTGGCACCGGAACTGCGCCAGCTGACCGATTCCAACCGGGTCCACCGGGTGCCTGACTACTCCGGTGCCAGCAAGGAAGAGCGGGTTGAGCGGATCAATCAGATCATCGGCATTGCCAAGGATAACGGGTATGACTCGATCTTTGCCGGTTACGGCTTCATGGCTGAAGATGAAGAGTTTGTTGCTGCCATCGAAAAGGCCGGTCTCAAGTTTATCGGTCCCTGTGCTGTCACCCAGGCGAGGGCCGGTAAAAAGGACGAAGCCAAGCGGACTGCGCTGCAGGTTAACGTATCAGTCACCCCTGGTATTGATAACGTTACCGCTCGCACCCTGGTCAAAAAGCATGACAGCCGTGAGAAGCTGCTGGCGCTGGTCAAGGCAGAAGGGCTGGAGTGTGATGCCAAGATTCTGAAAGATACCAAGCTACCGCTTGAGACCCTGGCAGACCATATCCTGATGACCTCCTATGCCAAGGGAATAGACCTGTATACCATTGAGGAACTTTGTACCCAGGTACAGACAGAGGTTACTGAGCTGTTCCGTAAGTATCCCCAAAGCCGTTTCCGGATCAAGGCGATTGGCGGCGGTGGTGGTAAGGGCCAGCGTATTCTGGGCGCATCGCTGCTGGGCACCAAAAATGCTGATGAAAAGGCAATTGCCAAGGCTGCTGCCGAGGCCCCGGCCATGGTGCGTGAGGTGCTGCAGGAGGTCAAGGCCAACGGCGTGGGTGACAACAAGAACGTCCTGATCGAGCTGAACATCGAGCAGACCCGCCACAACGAAATACAGCTACTGGGCAACGGTGACTGGTGCGTCTCCCTGGGAGGCCGTGACTGCTCTCTGCAGATGCATGAGCAGAAACTGCTGGAGGTGTCGGTAACCCAGGAAGGACTGATCGCTGCCATTGCCAAGGCCAAGGCTGAGAAGAAAAAAGAAGAGGTTACTGCACTTGAGTCTGATCTGAAGGTTCTGCAGCGGATGGAAGAGGAATCAGCCCGTTTCGGTCAGGCTGTTGGTCTTGATTCCGCCTCCACCTTTGAGTGCATCGTGGACCGTGACCGCCACTACTTTATGGAGGTCAACACCCGGATTCAGGTAGAACACCGGGTGACCGAGCTTTGCTACTCGCTTAAGTTCACCAACCCCAACGACAAGAACGACTTTTTCATGGTCGAGTCGCTGGTAGAGGCGATGGCGCTGCTGGCACAGCACAAGCAGCGTCTGCCCAAGCCGGAGCGGATTGTCCGCTTCAATGCCTCGGTGGAGGCCCGCCTCAACGCCACCGATGCCTCCCTTTCTCCCCATGCCGGCGGTATGATCCGCTACTGGTCCAAGCCGATCAAGGGTGAGGTGCGGGATGATCAGGGGATCAGCATGTTGAACCCCGATACCAACCAGTTCATGAAGTACAAGGTGGCTGGTGCCTACGATTCAAACATCGCCCTGCTGCTTACCAAGGGTGAAGATCGTCTGGCCAGCTATGAGCGCCTGTCGGAAGTGCTGCGCAGCACCACCCTGCGGGGCAGTTCACTGGCCACCAATCTAGAGTTCCATTATGGTCTGGTCAACTGGTTCCTGGGCCGCAATGTCATGGCCAAGCCTACCACCCGTTTTGTGGTGCCCTACCTGACCATGGTCGGTACCCTGAAGGAGGAGGCCAACAAGCTGGATGTGGTCTACGCCTTCTTCCAGATGAAGAAACACTATGCCAAGCTGATAACCGAGCAATTCGGTGATCAACCTGACGTAATGGCCAAAGAGCTGAAGAATATATCAGCCCTGCTTGATCGTAAGGGCACCCTGGTAACCCGTCCGATGGAGCGCCTGCTGGATGATCCCCATCTGTTGTCAGGGTGGTTATCCATCAACACCAAGAACTTCAAGATTGAAAAGGGCAAGGTAGTCTGGTTGCGCAACCCGCTGGGAGTACTGCGTGAAACTTACGAATACCTGCATATGGATTACCGTCCCCACAAGCCGGCGGCCGAGATCATCTGGGATCATGACCGCGATCTTTTGCAGCAAGGGCTTGATTTCTCCAGAAAAATCCGTGAGCATTTTGGTCTGCACAAGGATGAGTACGACAAGCTGAACGCAATCCTGCACAAGGAAAAACCGCAAGGTGGCTTTGATCAGGAGATGTGGGACCAGATCCGATCGGCTCACTACGGCTTTGAGGCCGGACTTGAGATGCTGGGGATGCTGTTCCTGATCGGAGAAAACACCAAATTCTGGGATATGAAGGTACTGGATGACCTGGAAGTGGTGATCCCGGACTATTTGACCGACCCTGACCTGCAGGCCCGCATGAAGAAGATTCTGGTGCCGCCGCCAGCCACCAAGGCAGACGAGATCGTCGCGGTCTGCGGTGGTATGTACTATGGCCAGGAAGCGCCGGGCATGCCGTCGTTTGTCTCCGAAGGGATGCACTTTGAGAAGGATCAGCCGCTCTACATCATCGAAGTCATGAAGATGTTCAACACCATCCGGGCGCCGTTCTCCGGCACCATTGACAAGATCATCATGGAAGGCGGCGACGGCACCATTGTCCAGAAGGGACAGCCGCTGTTCAAGATCACCCCGGATGAGAAGTTTGTTGAAGTCGATGCTGCGGTTATTGAAAAAGAAAAACGTGAGCGCACCGGTACCTACCTGCAGGCGGTGCTGTAACCTGAACGTCTTTTTAAAACACAGAGGCACAGAGAACACAGAGGAAAAGCTTAAGAGCAAAAAGCAGGGGAAAGGCTCCAAACTAAAAGTCTGTTCGGGTCTGGTTTTACCCCAAAAAGCTATTTTTCCCATTAGCCGTTCTCTGTGCCCTCTGTGTCTCTGTGTTTAATACAAAAAAGGCTCCAGGTATCGCTATCTGGAGCCTTTACTGCTTACAAGCGAGGTAATACCTATGGCCACATTTGACAAGAAGACACCCCAGGATTGGGAAAAGCTGGCTGCCAAAGAGATCAAAAAGGAAACCACGGCACCATTAACCTGGGATACACCGGAAGGGATAGCGGTCAAGCCGCTCTACACCCTGGCTGATCTGGAAAAGCTGGAGAACATCGATACCATGCCTGGCTTTGCCCCCTACCTGCGCGGGCCCAAGGCCACCATGTATGCCGGTCGCCCCTGGACCGTGCGTCAGTACGCCGGCTTTTCCACGGCTGAAGAGTCCAACGCCTTCTACCGTCGTAACCTGGCTGCCGGTCAGCAGGGGCTGTCAGTAGCCTTTGACCTGGCAACCCACCGTGGGTATGACTCTGACCATCCCCGGGTAGTGGGTGATGTGGGCAAGGCCGGTGTGGCCATTGATTCGATCCTGGATATGGAAGTGCTGTTCAAGGATATCCCGCTGGGTGACGTCTCGGTCTCCATGACCATGAACGGTGCGGTACTGCCGATCCTGGCGCTCTACATCGTGGCGGCCGAGGAACAGGGGGTCTCCCGGGACAAGCTGGCCGGCACCATCCAGAACGACATCCTCAAAGAGTTCATGGTGCGCAACACCTATATCTATCCGCCAACTCCCTCAATGAAGATCATCGCCGACATCATTGAGTACACCAGCCAGCATATGCCCAAGTTCAACTCCATCTCCATCAGCGGCTACCACATCCAGGAGGCCGGGGCCAACAACGTGCAGGAGCTGGCCTTTACCCTGGCAGACGGTATCGAGTATGTGAAAGCTGCCTTGGCAAAAGGGCTGGAGGTGGATCAGTTTGCGCCACGTCTGTCCTTCTTCTTTGCCATTGGCATGAACTTCTTCATGGAGATCGCCAAGCTGCGGGCCGCCCGCTTCCTCTGGGCCGAGCTGATGGCGCAGTTCAATCCAAAAAATCCGCTTTCCCTGGCCCTGCGGACCCATTGCCAGACCTCCGGCTGGAGCCTGACCGAGCAGGACCCGTACAACAACGTGATTCGTACCACCATCGAAGCCATGGCTGCCGTGCTGGGCGGTACCCAATCGCTGCACACCAATGCCCTGGATGAGGCCATTGCCCTGCCCACCGAACAGTCTGCCAGAATTGCCCGCAACACCCAGCTGGTAATTCAGGAAGAATCAGGCATCACCAAAGTGGTGGATCCGCTGGCTGGTTCCTACTATGTAGAATCCCTGACCGCCTCGCTGATCGAGGAAGGGCGCAAGCTGATTGCCGAGATCGATGGCCTGGGCGGCATGACCAAGGCGATTGAATCCGGCATGCCCAAGCTCAAGATCGAAGAGTCGGCTGCCCGCAAGCAGGCCCGCATTGATCGCGGTCTGGATGTGATCGTGGGGGTTAACAAGTACAAACTCAAGGAAGAATCACCGATCGAGACCCTGGATATTGACAACACCGCCGTGCGGGAGGCCCAGGTAGCCCGGCTGAAAAAGCTGCGTGCCGAGCGTGATGAGGCCGCCTGCCAGGCAGCTCTTGCTGCCATCACCAACGTGGCGGAGAGTGGTGCAGGCAATTTGCTGGAGGTCTGTGTTGAGGCTGCCCGCAAGCGGGCCTCGGTAGGCGAGATCTCCGATGCCATGGAAAAGGTGTTCGGTCGCCACAAGGCAGAGATCAAACTGGTATCGGGGGTATATGGCAAGGTGTTTGAGGATAACGATGAGTTTGCAGCCCTGAAAAAAGAGGCCGATGCTTTTGCCGAAACCGAAGGCCGTCGTCCGCGGATACTGATAGCCAAAATGGGACAGGATGGCCATGACCGTGGCGCCAAGGTGATTGCCACCGCCTTTGCCGATGTCGGCTTTGACGTGGATATGGGCCCCCTGTTTCAGACCCCGGAAGAAACCGCCAAGATGGCGGTGGAAAACGACGTGCATGCCATCGGTGTTTCCAGCCTGGCAGCCGGCCACAAGACCCTGGTGCCGCAACTGGTGGCCGAGCTGAAAAAACAGGGTGCTGATGATATTGTGGTGGTCTGCGGCGGCGTTATTCCGCGTCAGGATTACGATGAGCTGTATGCTGCCGGTGCCGCCTGCATCTTCGGGCCCGGTACGCCGATCACCAAATCAGCCCGTGAGACGTTGGAAGCGATCAGGAAAAAGGCGTAAAGGCATTTTCTGAAACACAGAGGCACAGAGAACACAGAGGAAAACCAGAAAAACAAGAATAATGTTAAAGCAAAAAGCATAAAGTCTGTTTTTTGATTTTGCTTTTCTCCCAAGATTTTGATTTTGCCTTTCTCTGTGTCTCTGTGTTGCTATAAAAAGTAATTCAATTTGAAACACAGAGGCACAGAGAACACAGAGGAGAACCAGAAAACAAGAATAATGTTAAAGCCAAAAACATAAAGTCTGTTTTTTGATTTTGCTTTTCTCTGTGCCCTCTGTGTCTCTGTGTTTAGATCAGGTTTTCTAATAATGGAACTTCACACACTGGCCGAATATATCCGCTCCGGCAACATCCGCGCCATCGGCAAGGGTATCACCCTGATCGAAAGCAAAAAGCCGGAACATGCCAAAAAAGCCACAGAACTGCTGGATATGCTGCTGCCGTATTCAGGAAACAGTTTACGGATCGGCATCACCGGCGTGCCGGGGGTAGGCAAGAGCACCTTTATCGAATCGTTTGGTACCTTTCTCACCAGCCAAGGCCATAAAGTTGCGGTACTGGCGGTCGATCCCTCCTCCCAGATCACCGGCGGCAGCATCCTGGGTGACAAGACCCGTATGGAAGAGCTGTCCCGCGATCCCAACGCCTTTATCCGCCCATCACCAGCCGGCGACACCCTGGGCGGTGTAGCCCGTCGTACCCGCGAGACCATGCTGCTTTGTGAGGCAGCCGGGTATGACATTGTGATTGTTGAGACCGTTGGCGTGGGGCAGTCCGAAACCGCCGTTGCCTCCATGGTTGATTTCTTCATGCTGCTGCAGTTGGCTACTGCCGGGGATGAACTGCAGGGGATCAAAAAAGGGGTGATGGAGCTGGCTGATGCCATCATCATCAACAAGGCCGACCTTGACCAGCAGAAGACCGCCCTGGCCAAACAGCAGTACGAAAACGCCCTCCACATTCTGCGGCCTAAAAGCAGGAACTGGTCTGTACCGGTACTGGCAGTCAGTTCTCTGAAAAACCAGGGGGTGCCTGCGGTATGGGAAATGCTGGTCGGCTTCCGGGATGCCATGGTGCGGTCAGGTGAATTTGATGAAACCCGTAAGTGTCAGTCAGTGGACTGGATGTGGGCGCTGCTGATGGATGACCTGAAAGGGCTCTTCATGCAGCACAAACAGGTACAGGGAATGCTGGGGCAGGTCCAGGAGGCGGTAGAACAGGGGATTACGACACCATCGGCCGCCTCGCGCAGATTGCTGGATCTGTTCAGGAGAAGCTGATTTGGAAACACGGAGCAACGGAGACAAAGATTTTGTATAAACACAGAGACACAGAGAGCACAGAGGTAAAAGATCCGCTTACGGACAAAATTATTGCTGCAGCAATAGAAGTACACAGGTCTTTGGGCCCTGGTCTGCTTGAGTCAGTTTATGAAACGTGTCTTTGCCATGAGTTACAACTTCGGGGCTTGTCGTTTGAACGCCAGAAGGCTTTGCCTGTTGTGTATAAAGGGGTGCGGCTTGATACTGGCTTGCGAATTGACCTCGTTGTAGAAAACCTTGTAATTGTTGAGCTTAAATGTGTTGACTCACTGGTGCCGGTACATGAGGCGCAACTACTAACATACATGCGCCTTGCTGGAGCTACAACCGGATTACTGCTGAATTTCTATTGCGCCAGGATGGTAGACGGAATCAAACGGATGGTGCTGTAAAAGACGATATAAACACAGAGACACAGAGATCACAGAGTTAAAGCTATAAAAACTAATGGTTACAGCAATAGAGCCTTTATTTTGGTGGCGATTTACCATTTTTGATTGAATTTGTCTGTTGTCTTTCTCTGTGTCCTCTGTGCCTCTGTGTTTCGTATAAAGCTTGTTTCAGTATGAAAGGACTTATAATGCTACAAAAAATCAACCATATCGGCATAGCCGTCCAATCTCTGGAAACCAGTATCCCCTTCTACCGTGATGCCCTCGGCATGCCGTTTCACGGTACCGAAGAAGTGGCCGAACAGAAGGTGAAGGTAGCCATGCTGGGGATCGGTGAATCAAAGATCGAGCTGCTGGAACCCACGGGTCCTGAGAGCCCCATAGCTAAATTTCTGGAGAAAAACGGGCCCGGCATCCACCATATCGCCTACGAGGTAGAGGATGTAGAGGCCGCCATCGTCCGAATGAAAGCGCAGGGTGCGCGGATGATCGATGAGGTGCCACGCTGCGGCGCCCACGACACAAAAATAGCCTTTGTGCATCCCAAAAGCAGCAACGGCGTGTTGACCGAACTGTGCCAGTGTGGGCAGTAACTGCAAATACTTGACCTGACGGACTCTGAAAGATATTGTACAATTAAAAGTACAATGGAGGGCGTATGAGGGCATTAAGTTACAGCGAAGCGCGCGGAAATCTGAAGGCGGTTATGGACCGTGTGTGTAATGACCATGAGCCGCTGGTCGTAACACGTCGTCGTGGTGAAAATATTGTGCTTATCAGCCAGGAAGATTACGAATCGTTTGTAGAAACAGACTACCTTCTTTCTTCTCCAGCTAACGCCAGACATTTGCTGGAGTCGTTAGCGCAGGCACAGCGTGGTGAGCTGATCTCCCTGGAAGATGCCCTGAAGTGAAGATATCCTTGACACCACACGCCCTTGATGATCTGCGCTGGTGGTTGGCAAACGACCGTAAAAGGGCAGATCGGATTTTGGCACTGCTAGTTGAGATCGTAAAAACCCCCTTTGCAGGTACCGGCAAACCAGAGTCGCTCAAACACCAGCTGGCTGGGTGCTGGTCACGTCGGATTGATCGTGAGCATCGCTTGGTCTATCAGGTAGCAGATCAGGAAATACTGGTTATTGGCTGCCGGCATCACTATTAGCAGAGGATGCCAGCTCATGAGACAACAGGTTTAGTGTGTATGGATGTTGTAGTCTATCGGATGGGGAAGCTGAAGGTATAAAAGGGTATGCCCAGACACGATTCATCATACAAGCAACTGTTTTCCCATCCCCGTATGG
>CAZYMK010000081.1:0-11545 GCA_964648885.1 uncultured Geobacter sp.
TTCATAAATGGTTCTCGCGCATTATCTCAAACCCTTCAGGATGCATCGCCACCCAGCATACCCAGTTCTGCAAATGGCAGTGTCTCCACCCGATCCGCCAATGGATACCGCCTTGTTCCCGGATAGATCACTAACAAACGATCAAGCTGTAAATCATTCAGCGCTGTCCGCATGGACGGCGTCAAACGCGGTGCATCGGCCCGCTTGATCTCGACGCCGATACGGCGTCCATTCTTGAAAAACAGCAGGTCAAGTTCGGCTCCGGCATGGGTGGCCCAGAAATACACCTCGTCAGGCTGCACCAGAGTGATAATTTCCTCAATCACATATCCTTCCCATGAAGCGCCGCATTTGGGATGAGACAGCAACTCGTGAGTAGTGCGAATCCCCAGTAACTGGTGCAACAAGCCACTGTCACGCACATACACCTTAGGCGACTTGACCTGGCGTTTTTTCAGATTTTCATACCACGGCGTAAGCTGACGGACCATGAACACCCCTTCAAGCAGGTCCAGATAGCGCCGGATAGTCGATTCGTTTACACCAAGTGAGCGGGCAGGCTCTGCTGAATTCCAGGTCTGACCATGGTAGTGGGCAAGCATTGTCCAGAAACGATGTAAGGTCGGAGCCGGAGTACCGATACCAAGTTGCGGCAGATCACGCTCTAGGAAGGTCTGAATAAAGTGCTTCCGCCAAGCATGGCTATCATTGTCGTTAGCCGCAAGAAATGACAAAGGAAAACCGCCCCGAAGCCAATGCTGCTCATGGACCTCATACCCCACATCCGCAAGGCTGAGCCCGCTGATAGATACTGTTTCAACACGACCTGCCAGGGATTCTGATGCCTGCCTGAGTAGCGCCGGGGTGGCGCTGCCAAGAATAAGAAAACGCGCCGGGAGAGTATCTCGGTCGGCAAGCACCCGCAGGATTGGAAACAAGTCTGGACGTCTCTGTACTTCATCTATCACAACAAGACCTGCAAGGTCCCGTAAAGCGATCATCGGCTCGTCAAGACGGGCAAGACTGAGGGGGTCTTCAAGATCAAAATAGTTGCAGGAATCAGGTGCTACAAAGGCGCGGGCCAAAGTTGTCTTGCCGCATTGACGGGGGCCAAGAAGGGCTGTTATTCGACTACGGTCGAGTGCTGTCTGTATTGCATTGTGCGTTGCTACTCTATGTATCATGTTGATAAAATACCTTGAAAATCCCGCTTGTCAAGCAGGATTTTCAAGGTGCTCACAGCATCTTTCTCAAAAACTTGCCGGTCCAGGAGCGGGTAACTTTTGCCACCTCTTCCGGTGTGCCGACCGCCACGATCTCGCCGCCCCTGTCGCCCCCTTCCGGCCCCAGATCCACAATCCAGTCGGCGGTCTTGATCACATCCAGGTTGTGCTCGATGATCACAATGGAGTTGCCGGTATCCACCAGCCGGTGCAGCACATCCAGCAGCTTGGCAATATCGGCAAAATGCAGGCCGGTGGTCGGTTCATCCAGGATATAGATGGTTCGCCCGGTGGCCCGTTTGGAAAGTTCTTTGGCCAGTTTGACCCGCTGGGCCTCACCGCCGGAGAGGGTGGTGGCGGACTGCCCCAGGGTGATGTAGCCCAGCCCGACTTCTTCAAGGGTCTTGAGTTTGTTCTTGATCTTTGGGATGGCCCCCAGAAATGCCACTGCCTGTTCTACGGTCAGGTTCAGGACATCGGCAATGGACTTGCCTTTGTACAGCACCTCCAGGGTCTCGCGGTTGTAACGGGCACCTTTGCAGACATCGCATTGGACATAGACATCAGGCAGGAAGTGCATCTCGATCTTGAGGATGTCATCGCCGGAGCAGGCCTCACAGCGCCCCCCCTTGACGTTGAAGGAGTAGCGGCCCGGCTTGTAGCCCCGCACCTTTGATTCCGGCAAGTTGGCAAACAGATCGCGGATATCGCCGAACACGCCGGTGTAGGTGGCCGGATTACTGCGGGGGGTACGACCAATCGGGGACTGGTCAATATTGATCACCTTGTCCAGATGTTCCAGCCCGATAATATCCTTGAACGCCCCGGCTTTTTCACGACTGCGGTACAGCCGCTGGGATAACACCTTGTGCAGGGTATCAATGATCAGGGTTGACTTGCCGGAGCCGGATACACCGGTGATGCAGGTCATTACCCCCAGCGGGATCTCCACATCCACCCCTTTGAGGTTGTTCTCGGTGGTCGCCGTATCATTAAAAAAAAAATCAGCCGTACGACGTTTTTTCGGTACCGGAATGGTCAGCTCGCCGGACAGGTACCTGCCGGTCAGGGATGCCGGGTTGGCCATGATCTCTTTAGGTGTGCCCTGGGCCACCACCTCGCCGCCATGCACCCCGGCGCCCGGTCCCATATCAATGACATAATCGGCAGCCAGAATGGTGTCTTCGTCATGCTCCACCACCAGTACGGTGTTACCGATATCCCGCAGGTGCCGCAGCGTGGTCAGGAGCCGGTCGTTGTCCCGTTGATGCAGGCCGATGGAGGGCTCATCCAGGATATACAACACCCCCACCAGTGAGGAGCCGATCTGGGTGGCCAGCCTGATCCGCTGACCCTCGCCGCCGGACAGGGTGCCGGATGTGCGATCCAGCGACAGGTAATCCAGCCCCACATTAACCAGAAAGCCCAGCCGCTCCTTGATCTCCTTCAGTATCCGGCGGGCGATCTCCTGGTCTTTGTCTGAGAGCTGCAGCTGCTCAAAAAACTGCTGACAGTCACGAATCGCCAGGGCGGTCACCTGCTGGATGTTCCGGTCACCCACCATAATATGCAGCGCCTCCGGCTTCAAGCGGGCACCGTTGCAGGTGGGGCAGGGCATCACATTCATGTACGGCTCCAGCTCTTCGCGGATCGCTTCGGACTCGGTCTCGCGGAAGCGGCGCTCCAGATTGTTCAACACCCCCTCAAACGGCTTCTGGTAGGTGTGACGCTTGCCCCGGTTATCCTCCCACCAGAAACTGACCTGCTCATCCCCGCTGCCGTAGAGCAGCAGCTCACGAATCCGCTGATCAAGGGCCTTAAAGGGGGTCTGCAGGTCAAACTGGTAGAACTGGGCCAGACAGTCCAAAGTCATCTGATGGAACGGCGAGGCCAGCCGTTTTTCCCACGGCGCAATCGCCCCTTCCCGCAGTGACAGCTCCTGGTTGGGCACCACCAGTTCGGCATCAAAGTACATCCGGGTACCCAGACCGGTGCAGTCCGGGCAGGCACCGTAGGGGTTGTTGAAGGAAAACATGCGGGGCGCGATCTCGGGGTAAGAGATGCCGCATTCGATGCAGGCCAGTTTCTCGGAGAAGATGATCGGCTTCTTCTCCCCCACCACCTCTACCTTGACGATCCCCTCGGCATGGCGCAGGGCGGTCTCCAGTGAGTCGGCCAGGCGGCGGCTGATCCCTTCCTTCACCACCAGACGATCCACCACAATGTCGATATCGTGCTTTTTCTTTTTGTCCAGCTCGATCTCTTCAGCCAGTTCCCGCTGCACGCCGTCAATCACGACGCGGGTAAAACCTTCCTTGCGCAACTGCTGCAGCTCTTTTTTGTACTCACCTTTGCGGCCACGGATCATCGGGGCCAGCAGCAGCAGCTTGCTCCCTTCCGGCAGGGTCATGATCCGGTCCACCATCTGGGAGACGGTCTGGGCCGTGATCGGCTTGCCGCAGCTGTGGCAGTGGGGCTGCCCGATCCGGGCAAACAGCAGGCGCAAGTAATCGTAGATCTCGGTAACGGTGCCAACAGTGGAACGGGGGTTTTTGGAGGTGGTCTTCTGTTCAATGGAGATGGCTGGCGAGAGTCCTTCAATCGACTCCACATCCGGTTTTTCCATCTGTTCCAGAAACTGGCGGGCATAGGCAGAGAGCGATTCAACGTAGCGTCGTTGCCCCTCGGCATAGATAGTGTCAAAGGCCAGGGTGGACTTGCCGGAACCGGACAGTCCGGTAATGACAACTAACTGGTCACGGGGGATGGTGACATCAATGCATTTCAGGTTGTGCTCGTTGGCACCCTTGATGATGATCTGGTTATGGTGCATGAAAATCCTGCCTTGTTTGTTCAACGCTGCCAAATACGAAGAGAATTTAGCGTCATTCGCGATCCTGAACAATGCCAGAGTGAGATCAGTCCGACATAGTCATCGCCTGGTTCATGGATCAGACAATATCTGGCCGGACCACAGTCAAAATAAAGCTCTCGCAACATGACCTGGTGCCCGGCAAGCAGGTATGGCGCCTGTACGCCAAGCAGGTGGTTATCAGACAAAAGCTGTTCCGCTTTTTTGACCTCTGCCAGAAACAGATCCGCAATCTCTGGACGGTAACGTTCAGCCAGATCAGATGCGTACTTTCTGACTCTGGTCTTGTATTCGCCAGAACGTTTAAGCGGCAGAGCCATTGTTTCTGATCTCTTTGCTTACTGATTCAAAAAAGGTGTCATCTTCGGCAACAAGTTCTCCAAGACCGGCACGCAGTTCATACCAGCCACGCTCAACCGAGTCTAAAAACTGCTGCTGTTCATCAATGTGCCGCACGTACATTCTCAACGAGTCACGCACCACATCCTGTTCAGAACGCCCGATAAGACGTGATATCCTTTTCAGGTTCTGTCCATCGTCTTCGTCAAGCCGCAGTCCTAGTTGACAGGTTTTAGCCATGTCCCACCTCCTGATACCATTGGTATCAAAATATACCGCAACAGACAGTATGACAAGAAAATACCCCCGGTGCTACAAGCCGCGGGGGTTCGGAAACAAAAAACGGGAGATAATTCAGAATGAAATCCCGTCTCGCAACAGTTGTGCTGCCTTATCAGCCGGTACCGGCTTGCTGAACAGGAAACCTTGCATCTCGTCGCAGCCGTAATTTTTAAGCAGGGCAAACTGGTCGTGGTCTTCGACCCCTTCTGCGGTTACCTGCAGATTAAGGTTGTGGGCCATATCAATGATGATCTTGGCAATGGCCATGTCATCGGGGTTGGTGGTGATATCCCGCACAAAGGAACGGTCGATCTTGAGACGCCCCAGGGGGAAATGCTTGAGGTAGGACAGCGAGGAATAGCCGGTGCCGAAGTCATCGATGGAAAGGGAACAACCCATGGCGGCAAGGGCCTGCAGCAACTGCAGGTTTTCAGCGGCATTGCGCATCAGGATACTTTCGGTCAGCTCCAGCTCAAGCCAACGGGCGTCCAGTCCGGTCTCCAGCAGGATCGCCGCCACAACATCATCCAGCCTGCTGCGGAACTGTCTGCCGGACAGGTTGACCGCCATTCTGGCCGGAGGTAATCCCGATTCCTGCCAGGCCTTGATCTGCTTGCAGGCAGTACGGATGACCCACTCGCCGATGGAGAGGATCAAACCGGTCTCTTCTGCCAGGGGGATGAATTTATCCGGCGAAATCATGCCCAGTTCAGGGTGGAGCCAGCGCAGCAGGGCCTCAAACCCGACCACGGCACCGGTCTGCACGTCAATCTGCGGCTGGTAGTACAGCTGGAATTCGTTTCGGTCAAGGGCTTTGCGCAGCGAGTTTTCCAACACCATCCGCTCCATGACCTTGACGTTCAGGTCGCTGGAGAAAAACTGGAAGTTGTTGCGATCCAGATCCTTGGCCTGGTACATGGCTAGATCGGCATGCTTCAGCAGGGTCTGGACGTCACTGCCATCGTTGGGATAGACAGCGATACCGATGCTGGCGGTCAGGTACAGCTCCTGTCCTTCAATCACAAACGGTTCGGAGATGATTCCCAGCACCTTGGTGGCTGCACTGCTGATGCCGTCCTCATCAGAGACCATGCTCAGGATGATCACGAACTCATCGCCACCGATGCGGGACAGGGTGTCGCTCTCTCGCACGCAGACCCGCAGCCGCTCAGCCACGGTACGCAAAAGCTGATCGCCGGCCCGGTGTCCCAGCGAATCATTGATCCCCTTGAAACGGTCAAGATCGAGGAACAGTACGCCAACACTGTTCTGGGAACGGCCTGCCTGGATAATGGCCTGCTGCAGACGGTCATGCAGCAGGTTACGGTTGGGCAGGCCGGTCAGGATGTCATAGTTGGCCAGCTGATGAATTTCCTGCTCTGCCCTGGTGCGTTCAGTGACGTCCAGCAGTGTCCCCACCAGCAGCTCCGGGTGGCCGTTGCCGTCTCTGATCAGCTCTGCCTGGCTTGCCACCACAATTTCGGTGCCGTCGCCGGTACGGATCCGGAAGGTGACACTCAGGTTACGGCCGGTCTCAACGGCCGACAGCAGGCTTTTTCTGACAAAGGGGGTGTCGGTTGGGCTGATCTGGTTGTAGAACCACTCCAGCGATACCGGAGGAGCGGAGGCCGTATTGTAGCCGAGGATGGCTAACAGTTCCGGCGAGAAGGAGAGCCGGTTGGTGTGCAGGTCCCACTCCCAGCTGCCGACCCGTGCAATCCGCTGGGCGCGGGCCAGGCGCTGTTCACTCTGATGCAGGGCCCGTTCCAGTTGCTGCAGACGCTGCAGGGTGTCTGCCTCCTGCAAGGTCCGCGAAATCACCACCGGCAGCCGGTCCAGCAGCGTGGTGTCCTTGACCACAAAATCACTGGCCCCCTGTTTGATCATCTGCACGGCCAGGGCGGAATCATCCTGGCCGGTAACAATCACGAACGGCACCGTGATAGCGCGGGACTGCATGGCATTGATAAAGGCGGTGCCGGTCATGTCGCTCAAGGTGTAATCAAGCAGCAGCATACTCACCGGATGGGCGGTAAGCCAGGCCAGGGCGGCATTACCGTTGGAGACGGTATGGCAGCGGTAGCCTTCATCCTGGAGGGTACCGGCAACCAGTTCGCCAAAGGCGATGTTATCCTCAACGATCAGGATAATGCCGCTGCATGATGGGGGGGCAGAGTCGAGCATCAGCTACCTTTTCAGGCACCAGCCTTCCTTGTTGATTTGCGGGGTACGGGAAATTGCCAGTGAATCAGGGGGTACATCGACCGTCACCGTGGTTCCGGCAGCAATCAGGGCACCGGCCCCCACCTGTACCGGTGCCACCAGCTGTACGTCGCTTCCCACGAAGACCCGGTCACCGATGACCGTTTTATGCTTGTTGGTGCCGTCATAGTTGCAGGTGATCGTGCCGCAGCCGATGTTGACCTCGCAACCGATCTCCGCATCTCCCAAATAGGTCAGGTGCGAGGCCTTGGAACCTGCCCCCATGACAACCTTTTTGGTTTCGACAAAATTGCCGATCTTGACCTGGGGCCCCAGTACAGTGCCTGGCCGCAGATGGGCCATCGGACCGACAGCAGCCTCTTTTCCCACGGTTGCGTCATGCAGGACACTGCCAGTCTTGATGGTAACCTGATCAGCCAGGGTGCAATCGGTGAGCTGTACATTGCTTTCCAGGGTGCAGCCGGTGCCGATGACCGTCCGGCCCTGCAGTACGCTGCCGGGCCAGATGATCGTGTCAGGACCGATCTGTACCCCCGCATCAATATAGGTCTGCTCCGGATCCACCAGGGTAACGCCGGACAGCATGGTCTGCCGGTTAATCCTTTGCCGCAGTACGCGAGCGGCATGGGCCAACTGTATCCGGTCGTTGACCCCCATGATCTCTTCCGGATCGTCAACCATAACCGCAGCGCACCCGGCATGTTCAGCCACCGCGATTCCTATCAGGTCGGTCAGGTAGTATTCGTTCTGGGCATTTTCACTGCCCAGGCGGCCGATATGGGTCCGCAGGAATGCGAGATCCATGCAGTAGATGCCGCTGTTGACCTCATCAATGGCCAGCTCTGCCGGTGTGGCATCCTTTTGCTCCACTATCCTGCGTACCCTGTCGTCGGCGTCACGTACTATCCGGCCATAGCCGAACGGTTGGGTAAAGCGGGCCGTCAGCACCGTGACCGCCGCTGATGCGGCTGCATGAGCCTCGGCCAGACGCCGGAGTGTCTCACCAGTGAGAAGCGGAGTGTCGCCGCACAGGATCAGCACCGAGCCGTTTAACCCTTCCAGTTGGCCCATGGCGCAGGAAACAGCATGGCCGGTACCCAGCTGCTCTTCCTGCAGTGCCAGGGCAATGTTGTGGTCTGCTGCACAATACTGCTGCACCAGATCGGCCTGGTGCCCTGCCACCAGCACCACCTGTTCGGCACCTGCCTGGCGTGCGGCAGCCAACGGCCAGCCGAGCATCGGCATGCCTGCAAGCTGGTGCAGTACCTTCACCAATCCTGATTTCATCCGGGTACCCTTGCCAGCCGCAAGGATCAAGGCTGCTGCCAGTGACATAGTCGTTCTCCAACAGGTGAATTGTCCAAGATTTATAGCCGCAGGGATCAGTAGCGTCAAGCTCTTATCGGAATATACGGACTTTACAGCACCGGTGTTTCACCCTATAGTTCCGGCGTTACAACTATCGCCGCCGGATGAAGGAACCAATGGGCATTGCAGAAGACCTGCAGATAGCGGAAACCAGACTGAAGGAGCTGATCACCAGGTACGACCAGTATTTTATGGGACTGGAAAAACGGGAGCCGCTCAAGCTGCTGGACGAGTTTGAAAAGCTGATCCGACGGTATGCGAATACCAGCATCACCAACACGATGCATAAACACCGCTACAACAACCTGGTGGCCCGTTTTAGCAGCTATCGTCAACACTGGAACCGGATCCTGCGCGAAATTGAAGAGGGTCGTTACTCTCGCGACCGGTTCAGGGCAGATCTGCGCGAGTCGCAGCGCAGGGCTCCCGGCGCTTCTGAACAGGAACGTCCGGACCGTTCCGCCGACTATGAACTGGAGCGTATCTTTGCTGAATTGATTGAGGCCCGCCGTGCCTGTAACCTGCCGACAACCGGCATGGACCGGACGCAGCTGGCTGCCACCCTCGAGCGGCAACGACCACTCTTGACCCAGAAACTGGGTACTGACGAGATCAGGTTCCGGGTGGTGGTTGAAGAGGGAAAGCCCAAGATCAAGGCCGGCATCAAACCAAAGCAGTCCCACGAATAAAGCCAACGAAGACCATGCCCGAATCAATATTCTCACTCTCTCACACCTGTTGTACCCCAGCCCCGGACGTTGCTGCTGCACTTGAGCAGACGACCCGATTGACGCTTGGCGGACTGACCGGCGCTGCAGCGGCTCTGCTGATTGCCGAGCTGTCCACCACGGTTGCTCGACAACTGGTGGTGGTGACTGCTGATCAGCAGAGTGCCGATGAGTTGACCAGGGAGCTGGCTTTTTTCGATGCACGGGCGGTAAGCCCTTTCCCTGCCTGGGATGTGGCCCCTTTTGAAGCAGCCTCCCCCCATGCCGACCTCAGCGGCGCCCGTCTGGCAGCCTTGCATCAGCTCCGTCAGGGAACCCCCTGTACCCTTGTGCTGCCGATTGCGGCTTTGATGCAGCGGGTGGTACCGCCGGAACTGCTTGACGGGATTGCGCTCTCTATCCGTTGTGGTGATGATCTGGACCGGGACCATCTGCTAAAAGGACTGGTCCGGGCTGGCTATCAGGCCTGCCCGCTGGTGGAGGAACGGGGTAGCTTTGCCGTGCGGGGCGGTATCCTTGACCTGTTTCCCCCCAGTCTGCCGTTGCCGGTCAGGATCGAATTTTTTGGCGATACGGTTGAGAGTCTGCGTTGTTTTAATCCGCTGACCCAGCGTTCGGCAGAGTCGCTTGATGAACTGTTGCTGCTGCCTTCACGGGAGCTGGTCATTACTCCTGAGGCGTTTCAGCCCGGCATTGCCCGCCTGAAACAGCGAGCCGATGAGCTGGATATCCCGGCTGACCGCCGCCGTCAGCTGACCGCCGATCTGCAGGCAACCAGCTATCCTCCTGCCGGTGAGTTTCTGCAGCCGTTTTTCTGCCCGCAGCTGGCGACGCTGTTCAACTATCTGCAACAGCCGCTGTTGATCCTGCTGGAACCCCAACAGGTGACAGCAGCTACCACGGCGTTCCATGCCTCAATTGAGGCAGGCCTTGCCCAGGCTGTGGCTGAATCCCGCCTCTGTCCGGTACCTGAGCAGCTGTACCTGACACCGGAGCAGCTGCAGAGGCTTATGGCAGGCTGTCAGTCGGTTGAGCTGTCCCAGCTTGCGGTCTCCGCTTCCGGCGACGATCCTGTTATGTCAATCCGGACAGAGGAAAACCGTGATCTGCGGATCAGTCTGAGCGGTGATCAGCAGCATCTGCTGGGGCCTTTTTCAGAACGTCTGAAGAGCTGGCGTGCGGATGGGTGGCGCAGCATGGTGGTCTGTCATCAGCCAGCCCAAGCAGAGCGGCTGGAGGCGCTGTTCAGCCCCTATGGCATTACCACGCAGCGGGTAACCGGTTTCCGAGAGGCGCTTGGCGGAGAGGGACCGACGGCTGATCTGTTGCTGGCCCTGGGTGAGCTGTCGCGGGGCTGCCGGATTCCTGCTGCCCGGCTGGCCGTGATCGCCGAAGAGGAGCTGTTCGGTAAACGGACCCGGCGCAAAAGCGGTGTTACTGCTCTGCGCACCAAGCAGATCCTGGCCTCACTGGCCGAGCTGAAGCCGGGCGATGCCATGGTGCACGTTGACCATGGCATAGGTATTTATCGCGGCCTGCAGCACCTGAAGACCGGTGCGGTAGAGGGTGACTTCCTGCTGTTGGAGTATGCCGGCAATGATAAACTGTATCTGCCGATTGACCGTTTGGGGCTGGTGCAGCGCTATGCCGGCGGCGAAGGTGCCGCGCCGGCACCAGCCCGACTGGGCGGGCCGGGCTGGGAGAAGACCCGCAGCAAGGCCCGTAAACAGATTGAAGAGCTGGCAGCAGAGCTTCTGGAGGTCTATGCCAAGCGGCAGGCCAGCCAGGGATTCTCTTTCTCGCCACCCGATGAACTGTTCCGTGAATTTGAGGCAACCTTCCCTTGGGAAGAGACACCTGACCAGCTCTCTGCCATTCAGGATGTGTTGGCTGATATGCAGCACTCCCGCCCCATGGATCGTCTGGTCTGCGGTGATGTGGGTTACGGCAAGACCGAAGTGGCATTGCGGGCCGCTTTCAAGGCCGTGCTGGACGGCAAGCAGGTGGCATTGCTGGTGCCCACCACGATCCTGGCTCAGCAGCATTTCGAGACCTTCAGCAACCGGCTGAAAGAGTATCCGGTCAGTATTGAGATGCTCTCCCGTTTCCGCACGGCAAAGGAACAAAAGGAATCGCTCGAACGGTTGAAAGCGGGAAAGCTGGATATCATCATCGGTACCCACCGGCTGCTGCAGAAGGATGTGAGCTTCAAGGATCTGGGGCTGTTGATTGTGGATGAGGAGCAGCGTTTCGGGGTCAAGGACAAGGAACGGATCAAGCAGTACCGGGCCAGTGTGGATATTCTGACCCTGACCGCTACACCGATCCCCCGTACCCTGCACCTCTCCATGCTGGGGATTCGTGACCTGTCGATCATTGATACCCCGCCGGTTGATCGTCAGGCGATCAAGACCGTGGTGGCACGGGATAGTGACGAGCTGGTCAGGGATACGGTCACGCGGGAACTGGAGCGGGGCGGTCAGATTTTTTATGTCCATAACCGGGTTCAG
>CAZYMK010000082.1:0-11414 GCA_964648885.1 uncultured Geobacter sp.
TGACCAACCTTGCGCTTGAGGCAGTCTGCCTCGGCAATGTTCAGGTACTCGGTCAGCTGGGCCTTGTAATCCGGGTGGGCGCACTTCTCGATGATGCGGCGGGCACGGTCCTTGGGAGCCATGCCGCGCAGGTCGGCCAGACCCTGCTCGGTGATGACGCAGTCCAGGTCGTGCTCGGTGTGGTCGATGTGCGAGCAGTGCGGCACCACGCAGGAGATACCGGTCGGGTCGGTCTTGGAGGGACGGCTCGACGGGGTGTGCATCATCTTCAGGTAGCCGTTGCGCAGGAAGTCGCCGGATCCACCCAGACCGTTGATCATACGGGTACCACCAACCAGAGTGGAGTTGGCGTGAGCGTAGATGTCGATCTCAACCGGGGTGTTCATGGCGATACATCCCAGACGACGGATCGGCTCCGGTGCGTTGGAGATGGACAGCGGGCGCAGGGTGCACTTGCCGAAATACTTATCCCAGTTTGCGAAGAAGCGCGGGAAGCCTTCGGTCTCGGACAGTGACAGTGAGCAGGCCGAGGCTGCATCGCACTTGCCGGAGTCAAACAGGTCCAGAATGGTGTCCTGCAGAACCTCGGTAAATACGGTCAGGTTGGTAAAAGGGCCTTTTGCCAGGCCGCCGATAACAGCGTTGGCGATGGAACCAACGCCGGACTGGATCGGCAGCAGGTTCTTGGGCAGACGACCGGCCTTCACTTCGTGGGTGAAAAAGTCGATGATGTGGTTTGCAATTGCATCGGAAGTATCATCCATTTCGGCAAAGGCACGGCCCTTGTCACGCAGTTTGGACTCAACCACGGCAATGATCTTGCTGGGATCGCAAGGAACATAGGTCGTGCCGACCCGATCAGCGGTCTTCTGGATGTTGATGACCTGACGGTTTGGCGGGTTGTCGCACACGATAATATCGTGGATACCTTCAAAGGAAGGCTGTCCGGTGTTGACCTCTACGATGATTCTGTCGCACTGCATCAGAATTTCGGGGATCACGCCACAGGAAGTTGTAGGAACCAGGCCGCCGTCTTCAGTGATGGCAGACACTTCGATGATGGCCAGATCAAGACGGCCAGTCTCGGAATCCTTGGTGTAGAAGCCATAGCCCAGATCCTGGGCAAACAGGGAGAGGTGCTTATCGCCCATCCGGATACGACCGGCGTTGATACCGGCAGCAATATCTTTACCGGTCTGATAGGGCCAGCGGCGGTCGATCATATCGTTGATTGCCCAGCGGTTTTCGGTCTCGGCACCAACGGAAGCGCCAATAAACAGGTTGAACTTCAGCTTGCCCTGCAGGTTGTTCTTTTCAACATGCTCAGCCAGTGCAATCGGCACCATCTTGGGGTAACCGGCCGGGGTAAAGCCGGACCAGCCCAGATTCATGCCGTTTTTGAAATACTCAATGCACTGCTCGGCGGTCTTTACCTTGTCCAGCAGTGATTTGCAGCGAACGCGGTCTTGCAAGGTTCCGTACTCAGACATCTTACTACCTCCTGTTTTGGTTTTGTCTTACATAAACGTCGAAGCGCGATGCAACGGCGATATAAGCGTTGGTTGACTCAACAGCACGGTTAGACGAGACTTTATACTGTTTGACAGTAAAGTAGAACCGGATTTTACTCAAGCAGATCACGCGAGTCAAGGCAATTTATAAGTGTACTGCAGATCAGTTGTGATCACACTCCGGGTACACCACGCTGACCAGACAGAGCCCTTGCGGAGGCGCGGTCACTCCTGCCCGTTTCCGGTCAGGGCACTGCAACAAGGACGTGATATGCTCAGGCTCGAAGCGACCTCTCCCGATGTCAACCAGCGTCCCGGCCATGATCCGCACCATATTTTTTAAAAAACCGCCGCCGGTCACCTCTATGGAGACAAACGGCCCCTGCCGGTCTATCACCACCCCGTCGATCCGCCGCCGCGAGGTAACCGCAGTGCAATTCTGCCCTCTGAAGGCGGCAAAATCATGCTCTCCTTCAAACAGGCCCGCTGCTGCGCGCATCGCCTCCAGGTTGAGCCCGGCCCTGACATGCCAGGCGGTATGGTGCTGCAGCGGTGCCCGAACCGGGGCATTATAGATGGTATAGCGATAGGTCTTATGGAGAGCGCCGCCAATAACCCGAAACTCATGGGGTACCTCGGCAGCATCCTGAACAGCAATATCCTTTGGCAGATGGCAGTTGACACCCTCAACAAAGGCCTTCAGCGGAATTGTGGACTCTGTCCTGAAAACCGCCGGCATGGCCAGGGCATGTACCCCGGCATCGGTACGACCAGCGGCCTGCACCCGCACCCGTTGCCCCAGAATCCTGGCCAGGGCCAGCTCTACCGTCTCCTGAATGGTGGGGCCGTTGGCCTGCTCCTGCCAACCGCAGTAGCTGGTACCGTCGTATTGGATGATCAGTTTAATGGTTCGCATAAAAAAGGGAGCGGTTTTTTTCCGCAATCTCGGCGTCTGGCTTTTCATCCCCTTGTGCGGCGTACTGGTCTGTACGCCTCCGCGTGGATGCTCGCCTTCCTTGACCTTGCGAAAAAATTCTCGCTCCCTGAACTCCTCGTCAATTGAGGTTGTAAACGCTTACTTCTCCAACAAAATTCTCAGCATCCTGCGCAGCGGCTCGGCAGCTCCCCACAGCAGCTGGTCGCCGCAAGTAAAGGCCTGGACATATTCCGGCCCCATCTTCATCTTGCGCACCCGGCCCACCGGCACAGTCAGGGTGCCGGAGACTGCTGCCGGGGTCAGGCCGGCCAGGGAGTCGGCCTTGGTGTTGGGGATCAGCTTGACCCACTGGTTGTCGTTGGCAATCAGCTGCTCGATCTCGGCCAGCGGCAGGTCCTTGGTCAGCTTCATGGTGATGGCCTGACTGTGGCAGCGCATGGCACCAACCCGCACACAGATGCCATCCACCGGAATCGGGCTGGTGGTGCCCAGTATCTTGTTGGTCTCGGCGTAGCCCTTCCACTCCTCGCGGCTCTGGCCGTCTTCCACCTCGCGGTCGATCCAGGGCAGCAGGTTGCCAGCCAAGGGAAAGCCGAACTCCTTGGTGGGCATGGAACCGTCACGCAGGGTGTCGGTCACCTTCTTGTCAATTTCCAGAATGGCAGAGTTGGCATCTTTCAACTCTTCAGCCACCACGTTGTTCAGGGTACCCATCTGGGCCAGCAGCTCGCGCATATTGGGGGCACCGGCGCCGGAGGCTGCCTGGTAGGTCATAGAGGACATCCACTCCACCAGGCCAGCCTTGAACAGGCCGCCCAGCCCCATCAGCATCAGGCTGACCGTGCAGTTGCCGCCGATAAAATCCTTCTGCCCCTTGGCCAGGGCTGCGTCGATCACATTACGGTTGATCGGATCCAGGATGATCACCGCGTTGTCTTCCATCCGCAACGTAGAGGCAGCATCAATCCAGTAGCCATTCCAGCCCTGCTTGCGCAGCTCAGGGTGGATCGCCTTGGTGTAGTCACCCCCCTGACAGGTCAGGATCACATCCAGCTGCTTCAGCTCTTCAAGGTCATCGGCCTTCTTGAGGGTGCCGCCACCCATCGGGGCAGGCTGACCTGCCTGGGATGTGGTGAAAAAAACCGGCTCAAAACCAAGGGAAAAGTCGTTCTCTTCCTGCATCCGCTGCATCAGCACCGAACCAACCATGCCGCGCCATCCAACAATACCAACTTTCATATGAGTCACTCCTTTATTCAAGATTAATATACGGTTACGCCGCTAACTTCAATTCCTGCTGAATAACTACCGGCAGGGATATCCGGGCAAAGCACTCTTGTGGATAAAGATAATCTTCACCAGACTCATCAATGATCCGCACCATACCTGTTTCAGCTGCAACATGATCCGGCAAACCTCGATAAATCTTGCGCTGCTCCAATGAGGCAGCGTATCCGTCATTATGTATACATACGTACAGCTTATTGTGTCTCATCTCTGCACCTCTTGTACTTCTTGCAACAACTGCTTGATCTTGCATTCCTTCCTGCCAATACCCGTTGCTTCGTACCAATGAATCTCGGCAAGGTACTGTTGACCTGCTGCCAGACGAATAATAGCGATCCCCTTACGTTTTCTCCAGCGGCCCTTGCCATACAACTTGTGCAGACGCTGCAGTTCTCTGATCCCTGATCCGGTGGCAAAAGTTTCCGCCTGTTGAATTTCGCTGAGGATCTCAAAGTACACGCTGTTCCTGCCTACAACGCCGCAATAATCGCGTCACCCATCTCTTTGGTGTTGACCAGCTTCTCACCCGGCAGATTCTGGAAGATGTCGCGGGTGCGGTAGCCTTGGTCAAGAACCGCCTTAACGGCATTGTCAATGGCATCAGCCGCATCCACCATGCCGCAGGAGAATTTCAGCATCATCCCGGCGGACAGGATCTGGGCGATCGGGTTGGCAATCCCCTGGCCGGCAATATCCGGGGCAGAACCGCCGGAGGGCTCGTACATGCCGAAGGTGCCTTCAGCCAGAGAAGCGGAGGGAAGCATCCCCAGGGAGCCGGTCAGCATGGCAGCCTCGTCGGAAAGGATATCGCCGAACATGTTCTCGCACAGGATCACGTCAAACTGTTTGGGCCACTTGACCAACTGCATGGCAGCGTTGTCCACATACATATGGGACAACTCCACCTCCGGATACTGCTTGGCGATGTCGATCACGATCTCGCGCCAGAGTACGGAAGAAGAAAGCACATTGGCCTTGTCAATTGAACAGACCTTTTTACTGCGCTTCTGGGCAGCCTGGAAGGCCACATGGGTGATCCGCTCGATCTCCGGCACGCTGTACTTCATGGTATCAATACCGATCCGGTTGCGGCCTTCTCCCTCAATCCCCTTGGGCTGGGAAAAATAGATGCCGCCGGTCAGCTCGCGTACCACCAGCACGTTGAAACCACCGCTAATCACCTCTTCCTTCAGGGATGAAGCGCCGGTGAGCGACGGAAAGATGATGGCAGGACGCAGGTTGGCGTACAGGCCAAAGATCTTGCGCAGCGGCAGCAGGGCACCACGCTCAGGCTGCTCGTCCGGCGGCAGAGATTCCCACTTGGGACCACCCACTGACCCGAAAAGGATGGCATCGGAGGCCTTGCAGATATCAATGGTGGTTTGGGGCAACGCCTTGCCTTCGTTATCAATACCAGCGCCCCCCACATTGGCAAAGGTACCGTCAAAGGTTACGCCGTATTGCTGGCCGATCACGTCCAGCACCCTGGTTGCCTCAGCCATTACCTCAGGCCCGATGCCGTCACCCGGCAGGACCGCAATCTTGAATGTTTTCGCCATAGTCCACTCCCTTATCAAAAAGTGCATCAGCTTACTGTATACGCCGGATGCTTGTCAATCTTCACGAAAACCTTGATAAAAAAGGGACGATCTCAGCAGAGACCGCCCCTTGAAAACAACACCGTCAATCAGTCTACAGACCAGCCTTCTGCTTGAGAATTGCGGCCTTGTCGGTCCGCTCCCAGGTAAACTCCGGCAGTTCACGACCAAAGTGACCGTATGCCGCTGTCTTCCGGTAGATCGGCCGCAGCAGGTCCAGCTGCTCAATGATGGCACGGGGACGCATGTCAAAGACCTCACGCACCAGCTCAGCCAGACGATGCTCGGAGACCACACCGGTGCCGAAGGCATTGACCATGATCGAAACCGGCTCAGCCACGCCGATGGCGTAGGCCACCTGCACTTCGCAGCGCTCGCACAGGCCGGCTGCCACCAGGTTTTTGGCCACATAGCGCGCCATGTAGGCGGCGGAACGGTCCACCTTGGAAGGATCCTTGCCAGAAAAGGCGCCGCCACCGTGGCGGCCCATGCCGCCGTAGGTATCCACTATGATCTTGCGGCCGGTCAGACCGCAATCGCCCATGGGACCGCCCACCACAAACCGGCCAGTAGGATTGATAAAGAATCGGGTCTGGTCATCCAGCAGACCTGCCGGAATCACCTTTCTGACCACCTCGTCCATCACCCCTTCCACAATGGTTTCATGGGTGACATCCGGGGTGTGTTGGGTAGAGATGACCACGGCGTTGACCCGTACCGGCTTGCCATTGTCGTACTCCACTGACACCTGGGATTTTGAGTCAGGACGCAGAAACTTGAGCAGACCGGATTTACGCACATCAGCCAGACGCTTGACCAGCTGCTGGGAAAGCTGGATCGGCATCGGCATCAGTTCCGGTGTCTCGTTGCAGGCATACCCGAACATCAAACCCTGGTCACCAGCCCCCTGCTCTTTGAACAGGCCTTCACCTTCAGTGACACCCTGAGAGATGTCGGGCGACTGACGATCCAGCGATACCAGCACCGCACAGGTCTCATAATCAAAACCCATGTCAGAGCCGCAGTAGCCGATCTCCTTGATGGTAGTACGGACCACCTCGGCATAGTTCACAATGGCGCTGGTGGTGATCTCACCGGCAATCACGGCCATGCCGGTGGTGACCATGGTCTCACAGGCCACCCGGGCCTTGGGGTCCTGAGCCAGAATGGCATCCAGGACGCTGTCGGAGATCTGATCGGCAACCTTGTCAGGATGTCCTTCAGAAACGGATTCAGAGGTAAAGATGAATTTTTCAGCCATGCGCACCTACTCCTTGTCTATTGGTTTAAGTCACTCCACATCAATCGGCTTGAAAGGTCGGGCCGTTACGGTTGATCCTGCATATCATCCTGCTGCCTGAAACGATGCCGTACATAGAGCTGTCCAGCAAGGTCAAACAGCACCAGCATGGTCACCAGCAGCAATAAAGGGCCATTGTAACGAAAATAGGCCAGGCAATTGAAAAACATGTACAGCACTACCACCCCGGTCAGCAGCCGGCGGACATTACGCACCCCGTTCTCTGCAGCCTCAGGCACACCGCCACCGGCCCGGAACAGGAGTGGCGCCAGATGATAGCCCACCGAGGCATCCACCAGCACCAGCAGGATGTTCAGCACAAACAGAGGCAGCAGCAGCAGATCCAACTGCTCAAGCATCAGCATCACCGGTAATATAGTCCGGCGGCAGGTCACAACCGCTCGGGATCTGGAACGGCACCGGATAGCGGATACCGGCCTTGTGCGTGGCAGCCAGCCCGATAGCAGTGCGCTCCAGCCAGGAAGCGGGAATACCGATACAGAGCTCATGGTCCTGGGTCATGGCAAAACGCCGGTCTCCCAGGCAGGGGATCTCCACAGTCGGCTCGCCGGTCAGGGCCACCTGGGCCACGGCACGGGAACAGACCCCGGCATCACCGGAACTCTTCATCACAAACTCGCCACCCTGCTGATACAGGAAGGCCTGCACAAAACGCATGGCCTGGGCCGAATTGCAGTAGAGCACCACCAGATCAGGAGACAGTCCCTCCACCGGCCTGGACAAGGGATAAGTTACCACCGCCTTGATACCTTCAGGCAAGCGGGGCATGGCCTGCTGCATGGCCGCAGCAGCAACCTGATCCTGTTGATAAATCCCCTTGTTGACTGAACCGTCCAGCACCCGCTCCGGGGGGGCAATCAGCCCGGCACAGGCAGCTCCCAGCACGCAGTGGGCGGTTGTCTTGTCAACCAGGGTAGACCAGCCGTACAACCGGCTGTAGGCAATCTGCTGACAGACAGCCAGACGCTGCCCTTTGACCCGGAGCTTCTTGCCTTCAAGCAGGGCAATGTCACGGATCAGACAGACCCCCACCGGCTGGGTCGGCAGGTTAACGGTTTCTTTTACGGTTGCCAGAAACTGCTCGAACGATTCCATGAACCCTCCCTTGGCCAGCAGGCCACTGTTCTACCCCTTTTTTCTGGCCCGGTCGCGGCGCGAGCCCGGCCGGGCATTATTGTTAACGCGCCCTGTCGGCACGGTCGGTTTGGGCGGATTGGCAATACTGACCGTGATGGTCATGTTTTCCACCAGGGCACCGTCCAGGCAGTCAATGGCCTCTTTCAGCTGCTCTTCAGCTGCCATCCGCACATAGCCGCACCCCTTTGATTTGCCCGTTGCCGGATCAGTGATGATATGGACTGAGGTAACCGTGCCTGCCACACTGAACAGCCTGCGCAGGTCATCGGGTGTGGTCTCGTAGGGCAGGTGCCCCACATACAGTTCTTTGGCCATGGCCGCTACCTTTCTTGTATCGGGGCCGTTGCCAGCTCCCACTGCTGCAGAAGCTGCAGCGCCTCATTGGCGTCAGCACCGCACATCTCCCGGCTGGGCCGCAGGTTGCTGCAGACCGCTGGTCGTTCAGGTCTGGCAAAGATACGGCATCGGTTATCCTGCGTCAACTGCACACAGCGGATATTGGCCGGTTTTCCCTGCAGCATGCCTGGTATGGGCGAGCTGATGGAGGGTGCAATGCAGCAGGCAGCACAGCCTGCACGGCACTCCATCTAACCCTTCTCCAGCGGCAGTCCTGCCTTGCGCCAGCCAGCCATATCACCGTCGAGAAAGCGCACCAGATAGCCGCGTTTGGTCAGCATGGAGCCGACCAGTTCAGCCCTGGGCCCTGATTCGCAGTAGAGTACCAGTTGCCGACCCTTGTCCTGCGCCAATCTCCCGGTCATTCTGAACAGCACCTTCCAGAGTGGCAGGTGCAGGGCACCGGGCAGATGACCTGCCCGGTACTCCGTGCCACTACGCACATCCACCACCAGCGGCGGCTGCTTTCCCTTCAGTTGTTTAAGCAGTTCTTTTGGTTGCATCAGCTGTCAGTAGCGGTAATGCTCGGCCTTGTAAGGGCCATCCACCGGCACGCCGATATAGTCGGCCTGTTCCTTGGTCAGCTCGGACAGTTGGGCGTTGAGCTTTTTAAGCTGCAGCCGGGCTACCTTTTCGTCCAGATGCTTCGGCAGGGTGTAGACCCCCACCGGATATTTGCCCGGATTGCAGAAGATCTCGATCTGGGCAATGGTCTGGTTGGCAAAGGAAGACGACATCACATAGCTGGGATGGCCGGTGCCACAGCCCAGGTTTACCAGGCGTCCCTTGGCCAGCAGGATGATCCGTTTGCCGTCCGGGAAGATCACATGATCCACCTGAGGCTTGATCTCTTCCCACTGGTATTTCTCAAGGGCTGCCACCTCGATCTCATTGTCGAAGTGACCGATGTTGCAGACAATGGCCTGGTCCTTCATTTTGGCCATATGGTCATGGGTGATCACATGGTAGTTGCCGGTGCAGGTCACAAAAATGTCGGCCTTGTCAGCGGCATACTCCATGGTCACCACCCGGTAGCATTCCATGGCGGCCTGCAGGGCACAGATCGGATCAACCTCGGTTACCCAGACCTGGGCCGACAGGGCACGCATCGCCTGGGCTGAACCCTTGCCCACATCACCGTAACCGCAGATCAGTGCCACCTTGCCGGCGATCATCACGTCGGTGGCGCGCTTGATACCATCCACCAGTGATTCACGGCAGCCGTAGAGGTTGTCGAACTTGGACTTGGTGACCGAGTCATTGACGTTGATGGCCGGGAAGGCCAGCTCGCCCCGCTCATGCATCTGATACAGCCGGTGTACGCCGGTGGTGGTCTCTTCGGTCACCCCTTTGATCTGGACCAGACGGGTGGAATACCAGGTGGGGTCAACCGCCAGCTTCTGCTTGATAGCAGCGAAGAGGATCGTCTCTTCTTCGGAGCCGGGACTGTTCAGCACACTCAGGTCTTTTTCGGCCTTGGCACCCAGATGCAGCAACAGGGTAGCGTCGCCGCCATCATCCAGGATCATGTTGGAAAAGCCGCCATCAGACCATTCGAAGATCCGGTGGGTATAGTCCCAATAGTCCACCAGCGTCTCGCCCTTCACCGCAAAGACCGGCACCCCGGCCTGGGCAATGGCGGCAGCAGCGTGATCCTGGGTGGAGAAGATATTACAGGAGGCCCAGCGTACCTCGGCACCAAGCGCAACCAGAGTCTCAATCAGTACGGCGGTCTGGATAGTCATATGCAGCGAGCCGGTGATGCGGGCCCCTTTCAGCGGCTGTGCCTTGGCGTACTCCTCGCGGATAGCCATCAGACCCGGCATTTCGGTCTCGGCAATTTTGATCTCTTTACGGCCCCACTCGGCCAGGGAAAGGTCGGTCACTACATAATCAGCTGCCATGTTCTGTCTCCTTTTTCGTTGTATAGGCCTGTACCAGCAAAACCGCCTCCTGTCCCGTCAGCGGCGGTATCTGCACAATAGTCACGCTGTCGAAACCGGCAGCACGCAGCCAGCTGCGCAGTTCTTCCTCTTCAAATCCCAGCCACTGATCAGCAAGCTGCTCACGGGCCAGCTCTCGCTCATGGCGACTCAAATCCGCCAGCAACAGCTGCCCGCCCGCCACCAGCACCCGCCTGATCTCTGCCAGCACTGAACGGGGATCAGCAGCATGGTGCAGCACCATGTTCAGAATGGCGCAATCGGCCGCACGGTCTGGCAACGGCAGGTGCTGCATCTCTCCCAGGCGCAGCTCAATACCGTTCACCCCCTCTTGATCCAGACGGAGGCGTGCCTCATTCAGCATGGCAGGCGAATGGTCTACCCCGATGACGGAGTCTGCCCTGGCAGCCAGGGCCGGCAACAGCCCGCCGGTACCCAGCCCGATCTCAACCACCAGCCCTCCCTGCGGCACCAGGGCAAGCAACTGCTCACGGTAATCCGGCACCGGCAACAGGGTGCGGGCCAGATCATCCCACTGCCGGGCATACTGATCAAAGAACTGACGACTGCGCTGATGCCGAGCTTCAAGTATCGCCGCAATGGCCGCAAGATCGTGGGTCTGCTCCGGCAGCTGCGCCAGCTCCGGCTCCAACGCCGGTCTGATGGTTGTGAAAAAGCCATCGGCGGTACTGATACGATAGTAACTCCAGGTCCCCTGACGCTTGACCGACAGTACTCCTGCCTCAGTCAGTATCTTAAGATGCCGCGACACGCGCGACTGACCCATGCCAAGGATAGCGGTCAGCTCCTGCACGGTAAACTCGCCTCGCAGCAGGATTGCAACCAGGCGTAAACGGCAGGGGTCGGCAAGCGCCTTGAGGGTGTCAAGCAACATAGATCAATTTTCCTGAAAACATATATCAATTTTTCTTGATATAGCAGTGCACAGGGATTTGGTCAACACAATAGATAGAAACAAATGTTACTCGGATTTTGTTACATGGGTGGTGATTTTGAGGATGGATTCCACCAAGACCTTGAAGATCCGCCAGATTGAATCGGAATTTTTGGGCAGCATGTTTGACGGGGAGTAGACAGGGCAGCCGGACTGGCCGCCCCTGTCTGAGAGTTGATTGTTACTTGGCTTTGATGACGGCGTAGAGCTCTGCAGCGGACTTGTTGGCAAACACCTGGTCTTTCATCACAAGGTAATCAATCGGCTGAGACATAGTCTCTCTCAGAAAAAGAGCGGCTTTGGTTATCCCCATGCGCTCAATAATGGTT